>NZ_DATMTE010000066.1:0-17678 GCF_035564935.1 Chitinophaga sp.
TTTCATACACTTCCTTTCATACACCCGCCAATCTCCCGGTAATAAGTTTTACACAACAATCTATTCATATGCACCTGACTGCACGGGAAACCGAAAAATTATTACTGCACCTGGCCGGGGAACTGGCCGAGAAGAGGAAAGCAAGAGGACTGCGCCTGAACTACCCGGAAGCCATAGCGCTTATCAGCAGCCGCTTAATGGAAGCCGCGCGCGATGGCAATTCTGTGGCCGCCCTCATGCACTATGGCGCTACTATCCTTACCCGTGAAGATGTAATGGAGGGAGTGCCCGAAATGATCCATGAAGTACAGATCGAAGCCACCTTTCCCGATGGTACCAAACTGGTAACTGTACATGATCCTATCCGTTAATCATTACTAAATATTACAACCATGATCCCCGGGGAATATTTTTTAAAGAAAGAAGATATCATTGCCAATGCCGGCCGGAGAACAGTCCGGATCAGTGTGGTCAACACCGGCGACAGACCCGTGCAGATTGGCTCCCATTGCCATTTTTTTGAAGTGAACCGTATGATGTTATTCCCCAGGGAAGCCGCCTTCGGTATGCGGCTAAATATTCCTTCCGGCAATGCAGTGCGCTTTGAACCGGGCGAAGCCAAAGAAGTGGAACTGGTAGCACTGGGCGGCGCCAGGAAAGTGATCGGTATCAATAACCTGGTCAACGGCGATACCACTGATCCCGCTGTAAAAGAAGCCGCTATTGCCAAAGCCGATTCCCTCCATTTTAAATCCGGACAATTATGAGCCTGCACATCAGCAAAACAAAGTATGTAAATATGTATGGTCCTACTACCGGTGATCGCGTGCGACTGGCAGACACAGACCTGATTATAGAAATAGAAAAAGATTACAACGTTTATGGCGACGAAAGCAAATTCGGCGGGGGGAAAAGCGTAAGGGACGGGATGGCGCAATCGGCCACCGCCCTGCGCAGTGAAGGCGTGCTGGATTTTGTGATCACCAATGTGATCATCATCGATCACTGGGGAATTGTTAAGGGAGATATAGGGATCAAAGACGGGAAGATCGTTGCTGTAGGACAGGCAGGGAATCCCGACACCATGGACGGCGTACATCCACAACTCATCATCGGTGCTTCTACGGAAGTACACAACGGCGCCAACCTGATTGCTACTGCCGGTGGCATCGATACACATATTCACTTCATATGCCCACAACAGGTAGATCATGCGCTTTTCAGCGGCGTAACCACGCTCATAGGCGGCGGTACCGGTCCGGCAGATGGTACCAGCGCCACTACGGTTACACCGGGTAAATGGAATATACAACGCATGCTGCAGGCAGCGGAAGCATATCCCGTAAACCTCGGCTTCTTTGGTAAAGGGAATTGCGCTACTACGGCGCCACTGGTGGAACAGATCGAAGCCGGTGCACTTGGACTGAAAATTCATGAAGACTGGGGCGCTACACCCGCCGTAATTGATGCCTCCCTGAAAGTGGCGGATGAACTGGATGTGCAGATTGCCATCCACACCGATACGCTGAATGAAGCCGGCTTCCTGGAAGATACCCTCAACGCTATTAACGGCCGCGTAATTCATACCTTCCATACGGAAGGCGCAGGTGGGGGCCATGCACCGGATATTATCCGCGCAGCCTCCTTCCCGAATGTATTGCCCGCATCTACCAATCCCACCAGGCCCTACACGGTAAACACCATCGATGAACACCTCGATATGCTCATGGTTTGCCATCACCTCGATAAAAAAGTGCCGGAAGACGTAGCATTTGCAGACTCCCGCATCCGGCCGGAAACCATTGCCGCAGAAGATATCCTGCACGATATGGGCGTATTCAGCATCATGAGCTCCGACTCACAGGCAATGGGCCGCATTGGCGAAGTGATTATACGCACCTGGCAAACCGCCGATAAAATGAAGAAACAACGCGGCGCGCTGGAAGAAGATAAACACAGCGATAACGATAACTTCCGCGTAAAAAGATACATTGCCAAATATACCATCAACCCGGCCATTGCACATGGTATCTCTACACATATCGGTTCGCTGGAACCTGGTAAGATGGCCGACTTGGTGCTGTGGAAGCCCGCCTTCTTTGGCGTAAAACCGGAGATGATCATCAAGGGTGGTATGATCAATGCCAGTCGCATGGGCGATCCCAACGCTTCGATTCCCACGCCGCAACCGGTGATATACCGCCACATGTTTGGCGCGCATGGAAAAGCATTGCTGCATACCAGCGTTTTATTCGTATCTGCGTTGTCGTTAGAGAAAGGGATTAAGGAAGCATACGGTTTGCAGAAGCAGCTGCTGCCCGTGAGCAACTGCCGTAATATCTCCAAAAAAGACCTGGTGCATAACGACAAAACACCTGATATCACGGTCAATCCCGAAACATATGAAGTGCGGGTAGACGGAGAAAAAATTACCTGCGAGCCACTGAAGGAACTGTCGCTGGCACAACGCTATTTTTTATTTTAATCCGCAGATGATATGCTGGTAAGGGAAATCATAGGAAATACGGATACGCATACACGCAGCAGCAAAGAAACAGACCTGCTGCCGCTGGAATGGTTTGAAACCTCCCGGCGCATTCAGCGGAAACATACTGCCGGCGGACGGGAAGTGGCATTGAAGTTTACCCGGGAAGGACAGCACCTGAAGCAAAATGATATCCTTTACCAGGACGATGACCTGGTGATCGTGGTAGACATTCTTCCCTGTGAAGCCATTGTGATCAGCCCGCGCAACATGGGGGAAATGGCAAAGGTATGCTACGAGATCGGCAACAAACACCTGCCGCTTTTCCTCGAAAACGAGCAATTGCTTATCCCTGCCGACGAGCCGCTGTACCGCTGGTTGCATGCCGCAGGTTACCCGGTGGTAAAGGAACGGCGTAAGTTGCTGCATATCCTGCGTACTAACGTGCAACCACATACGCACGGGAACAACGGCCCTTCGTTTTTTGAAAAGATCCTGGAACTGGCGTCAAAATAACATATATGGAACAGCATTACCCGGGCAGCTTATTACACCTGGCAGACAGCACACTGCCCATTGGCGGCTACACACATTCCGCCGGGCTGGAAACCTTTGTACAACAGGGCCTGGTGCATAATGCGGCAACGGCCGCCACCTTTGTACGTAACATGCTGCAAAACAATATGCGCTATAACGATGCTGCATTTATGAGCCTGGCCTATACCGCCACCGCACAAAATAACCTGGATGAATTGTTGGAGCTGCAACAGCTGTGTACCGCTGTAAAAGCGCCACGGGAGCTGCGGGAAGCCAGCCGGAAACTGGGCGCCCGGCTTACGCGCATCTTTAGCCGCAGGTACGCCAGCGAACTGGTAACACGGTTTGAAACGGTGACCGGTAGCAGCCCGCATTACAGCCTGGCATTCGGGATCTATGCATACCTCACCGGTATCTCATTACAGGCAGCCTTGTTTGGCTTTTATTATAACGCCGCTATGGGCATGGTGACTAATTGCGTGAAACTGGTGCCCCTGGGGCAAATGGACGGACAAGATATCATCTTTGACCTGCAACCGTTACTGGAAGAACTGACGGAAGCTACGCTACAACCGGATAGATCGTTGCTCGGGCTGTGTAATGCCGCATTTGACATCCGCAGCATGCAACACGAACGCCTGTACAGCCGGTTGTATATGTCGTAATTATAATTATTCATACCATGAGCAGAGAATATATAAAAGTAGGAGTGGCCGGCCCGGTAGGTTCGGGCAAAACAGCGCTCATTGAGCGCCTGACAAGGCAAATGGCGCAGCACTACCAGGTGGCGGTGATCACCAATGATATTTATACAAAGGAAGATGCGGAGTTCCTTACAAAGAACAGCCTGCTGCCCCCGGAAAGGATCATTGGCGTGGAAACCGGCGGCTGTCCGCATACCGCGATCCGGGAAGATGCCAGTATGAACCTGGAGGCGGTGGAAGAAATGGTACGCCGCTTCCCAAATATTGAGATCGTGTTCATTGAAAGCGGTGGGGATAACCTTTCCGCCACTTTCAGCCCCGACCTGGCCGATGTAACCATTTTTGTAATAGACGTGGCGGAAGGGGATAAAATACCCCGTAAAGGAGGTCCGGGTATTACCCGTTCCAACCTGCTGGTGATCAATAAAATTGACCTGGCCCCATATGTACATGCAGATCTCGGCGTAATGGAAAGGGACGCCCGCAAAATGAGGAACGGACAACCCTTCGTATTCACAGATCTTATGAGCGGCACAGGACTGGATAACGTGATCAGCTGGATCAAAAGATACGCCTTACTGGAAGACATTGCAGCGCCTAATCTCCTTACATGATCAGTGAACTGAAGATATTAACGGGCAAAAGAGATAACAGCACTTACCTGAAGGAGTGCTTTTGCACAAGGCCTTTTAAAGTGGCCAATGTGCGGGAGGAGCGCAGCGACCCGGTATTACGCCTCATGATGATGAGCTCTTCGCCCGGCATGTTGGATAAAGATCATTACCGGATGGAGATCACCGTAGCCGCCGGCACCGATTTACACCTGCAAACACAGGCCTATCAGCGGCTGTTTAACATGGAAACCGGCGCCACCCAGGAAATGGAAGTTCACCTGCAGCCAGGCAGCACATTCACCTTTTTGCCGCATCCGCTGGTGCCGCATGAAAAGGCTGCCTATACCGGCTATACGAACCTGTACCTGGCGGACAATTGCCGTCTTGTATGGGGAGAGATCATTACCTGCGGACGCAAGCTAAACGGGGAAGTATTCCTGTTTAAAAAACTGCACAGCATTACCCGCGTGTTTTCAGGAACGCAGCTGTTACTGATGGATAACCTCCTGATGCAGCCCGGCGTTACCAGTTTCCAGGCAATGGGCTGGCTGGAAGAATACACCCACCAGGCAACTTTCCTGTATTTCGATACCTGTGAAGAAGCATCCATTACGGAAATCACGGATAGCCTTCACCGTTACCTCGAACAACAACCCGGTATCCTGGCCGGCGTTACCCGTACCGAAGGTAATGGTATCATGGTAAGAATGCTGGGCCACAGCGGAGAGCAACTATTTGAATGCCAGCAGCAGCTGGCGAAACATTTACCCGTTTAAAACAACCGTATGTCATTTATCGATAACAGTTTATTGCTGACGGCAGTTACCATCAGCTGTCTTCATACCGCCTCCGGACCGGATCATTATGTGCCCTTTATCGTTTTTTCCCGTACCCGTAATTGGTCGGTGGCTAAAACCATCGGGTGGACGGCGCTCTGTGGCCTGGGGCATGTAATGAGCTCACTGGTTATTGGTATGATAGGAGTGGTGCTGGGATGGCAGTTATCCCGTTTTACCGCCATCACGGAAGTACGTGGCGGCATTGCAGGATGGGCATTGCTGATATTGGGGCTTTTTTACCTCATCTGGGGATTGTATAAAGCCATTGCCAACAGGCCGCATAAACATTTTGATGTGTATGACGACGGAGATATGTATGTGTACCAGCATCGCCACAATGAAGCGTATGTGGCGCCGCAGAAAAGGATCCGCGTAACGCCGTGGATTTTGTTCGTGATATTCGTGATGGGGCCATCGGAACCATTACTGCCTTTATTATTTTACCCGGCAGCGCAACAATCTGTACCCGGCATTGTGATGCTGATTGCCACGTTTACATTTTTTACAATCCTTACCATGATCATCATGGTGCTATTGGGATACTATGGGTTTTCCCTCATGAAACCCGTTGCCACTGAAAGATACATGGCCGCTATCAGCGGCGCTGCTGTTACACTCTGTGGAACGGGCATGGTTTTTATGGGTTGGTGAACTGTTTAGCAGCTCAGGCTGTTATAGCAGATAAACCTTTACCACATGAGAAAATGGCTCCGGATCATCCTTATTGCCGGCGGTATATTTATCGCACTCCTGGTGTTGTTATTCCTGGGGATGACCTGGTACATACATGCCAATAAAGATAATTTCCTTAAACAGATCACCGCCCAGCTGAATGATCGCCTGAGCGGGAATATCCGTATCGGCGATATGGAGCCTTCCCTGTTGAAAAGCTTCCCCAACGTATCTATCGCCCTGAAGAAGGTAGTGCTGGAAGATAGCCTCTTTCAGCAGCATCATCACCCATTGCTGGATGTGAATTACATTTTCGTACGGGTGAATACGTTATCACTGTTACGCAAACACGTAGATGTAAGTGAAATCAGCCTGCAGGAGGGTACCATCTTCCTGTATACCGATACCACCGGCTATTCCAACACCTATGTGCTGCAACGGAAACCGGCCCCGGAAAAGAAGAATAAAGACGCAAAAGACGCGAATATCAGTAAGCTGATGTTAAAGAATATCAGTTTTATTATAGATAACCGGCAGAAGTTTAAACTATTCCAACTGGATATACACCAGCTGGATGGCAAAATGGAGGCTACGGATACCAGTATCCGGTTTACCATGATATCGGATATCCTGTCTAAAAGTTTTGCTTTTAATACCACCAAAGGAAGTTATCTGAAAGATAAAAAAATGCAGTTAAACCTCTCCGTTATCTTCAATAAACGCACAAAGATCCTTCACATACCGCAACAGGAGATCCGGATAGATGATCACCCGGTGCTGATCACCGGGCAATTTGGCTTTGGCGAAAAGCCGCCGCCCTTCCACCTGAAAATTAATGCCAACCAGGTATTGCTGCATGATGCCGCTTCCTGGTTATCGCCCAATATCAGCACGAAACTGAGCAGCATTACGCTCACCAAACCATTGGATGCAGAGGCTAACCTCGACGGGCATATGAAATACCGGGATACCCCCAGGGTGCTCATTACCTGGAAAACCACCAACAATGTACTGGTGAGCACAATGGGCGAATGGACCAATTGTAACTTCACCGGCAGGTTTAATAACGAAGTGCTGCCGGGCCAGGGCCACAACGATGAAAACTCGGCCGTTAATATTTTCGGATTGAGCGCTACCCTGGCAGGGGCGCCGCTGAAAGCAGATACCATCCGGGTGGTAAACCTGAAGCAACCTTTGCTGCATGGACATTTCCGGTCGGATTTCCCGCTAACGAACCTGAACAGCGGGCCTGATGAAAGCCCCATATTGTTTAAGGAAGGCAATGCCAATGCAGACTTGTATTACACCGGTCCCGTGCTGGCAAGCGATAATACCCCTTCCTCCCTGGAAGGAGTAGTGCACATAAAGCAAGGCGCATTTACCTATCTGCCGCGTAACTTATCTTTTCACGATGCCAATGCCTCCCTGCGTTTTACCGGGCAGGATCTGCTGCTGGAAAACATCCACATACAAACACAAAAGAGTAACCTGCAGATGGATGGTATGGTGAAAAACCTCCTCAACCTGTACTTTACCACACCGGAAAAAATTGAACTCACCTGGAATATCCGCAGCCAGCTGGCAGACCTGAATGAATTTAAAAGCTTCCTGGCGCCGCGCCGGAAAGTGAAAGCATCCCGCAGTCAGCAAAAGGCCAGGATGAGCCGCGTGAACAGGCAACTGGATGTGGTACTGGCTTCCAGTAATGTAGTGATGCAGGTGCAGCTGGATAAGATCATTTACCAGCGCTTTACCGCGCAGAATGTAAAAGCCTCCGTACAACTAACGAGCACGGATATACTGTTAAAGCAAATTGCACTGCAGCATGCAGGCGGAAATATGCAGCTGACCGGAGCGCTTCACCAGCAGGGAAATAACAACAATTTCAATATGAACGCCACCGTGAATAATGTACATATCAGCCAGCTGTTTTACGCATTCGATAACTTCGGTATGTCGTCGCTTAAATCGGATAACCTGAAAGGAAATGTGTCGGCGAAAGTAAACCTGAAAGGAAATGTGCTGGATAACGGAAGTCTTGCGAAAAACTCCCTTTACGGCTCCATCAATTTTAACCTGAAGAACGGGGCGCTGGTCAACTTCGGCCCTTTGACGGATATCGGTATTTTCGCTTTCCGTAAACGCCACCTTGATAGCATCACCATTGAAAACCTCTCTAATACCTTCCAGGTGCAGGGAAACAAGATCCTGATCCCGCCTATGCGCATTGCTTCCAGCGCCATCAATATTGATGTGAACGGCGTGTATGGGATAGATGGAGGTACCAATATTAACCTGGATATTCCATTGAGGAACCCGGCGAAAGATTCTGCGATAACCGACAGGGAAGAGAAACGCAAACGCAGCAGGAAGGGGATTGTAATACACCTGCGTGCGGTTTCTGAAAAGGATGGAAAGGTAAAGATCAAGCTTGGTAAAAAAGACAATGAATAAAACCGTGGCTGTTGCAACAGTTACAACAACCACGGCCGCTATTTTCAGGCAATTGTTTGAAACGCCTGTTCAATATCTCCCTTAATATCACTGATATGCTCAATGCCCAGTGAAATGCGCAATACACCGGGTGCTACACCTGCCTTCTTTTGTTCTTCCTCGCTGAGTTGCTGGTGTGTAGTGGTAGCGGGGTGAATGATCAGTGTTTTGGAATCGCCTACGTTGGCAAGATGGTAGATTAACTTCAACGCCTGTACGAATTTATCCGCCGTTTCCTTACCGCCTTTGATCTTAAAGCTCAATACGCCGCCAAAGCCATTTTGCAGGTACTTCTTTGCCAGTGCATGGTATTTATTATCCGGCAGCCCGGGATAGTTAACAGATTCTACCTGCGGATGTTGCTGCAGCCATTGGGCTAATGCCAATGCGTTATCTACCGTTCGTTGTACCCGGAGGGAGAGGGTTTCCAGTCCCTGCAGGAACAGGAAGGAGTTCTGTGGCGCCAGTGCCGGTCCCCAGCTCCGCAGGCCGGCCACACGCGCACGGATAATGTAGGCAATGTTGCCAAACGGGCTGTGCGACCCGAACACTTCCCAGAACTTCATACCATGATAAGCCTCATCCGGCTCGCTGAACTGCACAAATTTACCATTGCCCCAGTTATAGTTCCCGCCATCCACAATGATACCGCCAATGCTGGTACCATGACCGCCAATCCATTTGGTGGCAGCTTCTACTACCACATTGGCCCCATGCTCCAGCGGGCGGCTTAAATAACCCGCTGCGCCAAATGTATTGTCCACTACCAGCGGAATATCATGCTTACGCGCAATGGCGCTGATCTTTTCAAAATCAGGAATGGCAAACCCCGGGTTCCCGATGGTTTCCACATAGATCGCCTTTGTTTTTTCATCGATCAATGCCTCAAAGCTTGCCGGGTTATCAAGATCCGCAAAACGGGCCTCCACGCCAATACGTTTGAAACTCACTTTAAACTGGTTAAAAGTACCGCCGTACAGGTAGGAAGAGGTAACAAAATTGTCGCCGGGCAACAGGATATTATGCAGCGCTATAAACTGTGCCGCCTGCCCCGAAGCCACCGCCAGTGCACCTACACCGCCTTCCAGCGCCGCCACCCTTTTCTCAAATACATCCGTGGTCGGATTCATGATACGGGTGTAAATGTTGCCAAACTGTTTCAGCTGGAACAGGTCGGCCGCATGCTCCGCACTGTCGAAAGTATAGGAAGTAGTTTGATAAATAGGCACCGCGGCTGCATGGGTAGAGGATTCAGGCTGATAACCTGCATGTACCTGTAAAGTGTCGAAATGTAATGGCTTATTAGACATAACCGGAAGATTTAAAGGTTTGAGTATAAGTCTACAAATATAGTGGACTAATTGAAATAACAAAATATTTAACGCTATCCTCACACAAAAAATAATATCTTCGGCACTATTACAATAAAAAGAGTGTTCCGGGAAGAACACAGCAGACCGATGTTATTAACTACTACTAGTAAACGTTACCCCGCTACAGACCTGGGTTATCTGTTGCACAAACATCCCGCAAAAGTGCAAACCGTTGAGCTGACTGCAGGGAGTGCGCATATCTTTTACCCGGAAGCGACAAACCATTCCTGCACAGATGAAACGCTGGGAAGGCCCAGCCAACTGGCTTTATTTAAACGATCATTATGAGAGACATTATTTTAGAAAAGATAAAGGAACTGGAACAGGAACACCAGGTAAAAGTATTGTATGCATGCGAATCGGGAAGCCGTGCCTGGGGCTTTGCTTCACCGGACAGCGATTACGATGTGCGCTACATTTATACCCGGCGCCGGGATAGTTACCTGAGTATTGCGGAGCCACGGGATGTAATTGAATTACCAGTGGATGAAGTACTTGATATCAGCGGATGGGATATCCGCAAAGGATTACAGCTGTTCCTGAAATCCAATGCCCCGCTGTACGAGTGGCTGCAATCGCCCATTATTTACCAGGAGGAAACAGACTTCAAACAAACCATGACCAGCCTCATGGAGAAATATTTCTCTCCACGTTCGGGTTGTCATCACTACCTGTCCATGGCCTTCAACGTTTTCTCCAACGAACTACAGGGAGAGGCGGTGAAACTGAAGAAGTACTTTTATGTATTACGCCCATTGCTGGCATGCCAGTGGATCCTGGCCGGTAAAGGCGTTCCGCCCATGGAGTTTGCACCATTGCGCACGCTGATCACCGATGCTGCTATCCAGGCTACTATTGATAAACTGCTGGAAATAAAAGCCGGGGCCGACGAACAAGCCACTGTGGCGCCGGATCCGACACTGCACCAGTGGATGGCCTATGCATTGGAAGATTGTAGAATACAGGCGGCGGAGCTGCCCGCAGTAAAGAATGATACTACAGAGCTGGACCAGCTTTTCCGGAAATATATTTCGTATGACTTTTGAATCACTGCAACAGCAACGGGAATACATCCTGCTGGAATGCATCAGCGGGAGTAAGGCGTATAACCTGCAGGTGCCCACTTCTGATACGGATATCAAAGGCGTGTTCATACTGCCGCAAAAGGAATTGTACGGCATGACCTACACGCCGCAGGTGGCCAATGAAAGCAACGATGAAGTGTACTTTGAAATAAAACGCTTCCTGGAACTGCTGGAAAAAAACAACCCCAATATCCTGGAGCTGCTGAGCACCACCAATGCCAACCAGCTGTTCAGGCATCCGTTGATGAACCTGGTACGGCCGGAGGATTTCCTGTCGAAGCTATGCCTGGAAACCTTTGCCGGTTATGCCAAAACACAGATAAAGAAAGCAAAAGGACTGAATAAAAAGATTAACCAGTCGCACGGAACAACCCGTAAAGAAGTGATTGAGTTCTGCTACGTAATAGCAGGCGCCCAAAGCATTCCTTTACGCGAATGGCTGTACGAAAACGGCTTCGCACAGGAAGACTGTGGGCTTGCCCGCATCGATCATTTCCGGGATGTGTATGCATTGTATCACCACAGCCAGTTTGAACCCGGGGTGGCCTTTAAAGGGATCTTCTCCGGTGCAGATGCCAATGATGTACAGCTCAGCAGCGTGCCGGGAGGAACAGACCCACTCGCCATTATGCAGTTTAACAAAGATGGTTATACAGTGTACTGCAAAGACTTCGCCGCCTACTGGCAATGGGTGGAGCTTCGTAACGAAGCCCGTTACGAACATAACCGGGAATTAGGTGCGGATTACGACAGTAAACACATGATGCATACCTTTCGCCTTCTTGCCATGGCGGAGGAAATTGCATTGCATAAAGAGGTACGTGTATACCGCAACGACCGCGATTTCCTGCTGCGTATCCGCAAAGGGGAGTTTAGCTATGAGGAGCTGCTGGAAATGGCTACCCGTAAATTAAATGACATGGAACAGTTGTATGCGGCTTCAGATCTTCCGGATCAGCCTGACCCCGAACTGGCTGCCTCACTGCTGATCAGCATAAGAGAGGAATTTTATGTCCGGGAGAGTTAGACAATTCCGAAAACCTCACCCGCCTGCGCAGCCGTAAACTGTCTGGCAAACGCTCCCTGGCACTGCGGGAATACGCGCTGGGCCTGGAGGGGCTGGACCGGTTTGTAAATAATGCGCCTCTGCAGCTGGTACATCAATGTGTATTTGGTATTTTAGCGCTGGAGAGTGAACCCGTGGATCCGAGACTGTAACCGTAAACGCATCTATCTACATAAAAAAATATGATTATGAAAGCCGTAGCCGTATCAAAATTCAAAGACATTCCTGTGGTGATGGATCTTCCGAAACCCGCAGTACGACCAGGAACCGTGCTGGTAAAGGTAGCTGCCGCCGGTATGAATCCATTCGATTGGAAAATGATCGATGGTATTATGGATGACGGGAAAATGAAACACCAGTTTCCGCTTATCATGGGCGTAGATGGCGCCGGTACCATAGAAGAAGTGGGAGAGGGCGTTACCCGGTTTAAGGTAGGAGATAAGATCTACGGCCAGTTTATTCATTCGCCGATCGGGGAAGGCTCTTATGCGGAATATGCAATTGTGCCTGAGAAATCAGGTATTACCAAAGCGCCAACCTCCATATCAGCAGTAGAAGCGGCAGCAGTGCCTACTTCCGGTATGACCGCCCAGCAAATGCTGGATAAACTGGACCTCCAGGAAGGCAATACCCTGCTCATTGTTGGCGCTACAGGCGGTGTAGGCTCATTTGCCGTGCAACTGGCGGCAGCACAGGGCATACACGTGATCGCCACCGTTTCCGACGATGCCGGCGCAGCAAGAATGAAGCAACTGGGTGCAGCGGAAACCATCAACTATAAAACAGCATCGCTAACCGCACAGGTAAGAGAAAAGTACCCCAACGGGGTTGACGGCCTGCTGGACCTCATCAGCAACGGTGAAGGGTTTGAAGCCAACCTCGACCTGCTGAAACCCGGCAGCGGCGCACTTACCACCACCTTTGTGGCAAAAGAGGAAGCGCTGAAAAGCAGGAATATTCACGGCGGCAACTTCGAAACGCAAGGCAGCGCTGCATCGCTGGATACGCTCACGCTGATCATCGACCGGGGAGGACTCACCATCCCCGTAGAAAATAAGATCAGGCTGGAAGACGTGCCGGCAGCCATCGCGCAAAGCAGGCAGGCGAAAGCCAAAGGCAAAACGGTGATCGCCTTCGGCGATTGAAATTGTCTTGGAGCAGGATTACGCTGATTATACTGATTTTTTTGATTTGATTTTTGAGATTTTATAAATGAATAAGGGAGATAAAAGCAGGTGCGCTTATATCTCCCTTATTTTATATCAAATAATTAATCCTTAAAAACACAACATAATCAAATCAAAAAAATCAGTATAATCAGCGTAATCCTGCTCCAAGACAATTTTAACGCCGAAGGCGTTAAATACTCGCTGCCGTTGCCTTAAACAGCTCCGCCTCGCCATCAGTACTGATCTCGTAAGAGGCATCGTAAGCTGCAAAGGAGCATTGCCCTTTTTGCAACGCCAGCGTGTCTTCGCCTTTAATGGTGGCGTTGCCTTTTATTACAATCAATATCTCTGCGGCTTTGGCGGTATGTTTGTACACCTGTCCGGCGCTGAGGTCAATTTTGCTCACTTCAAAATCAGGCGCGGGGGAAGGGTAGATCCTTTCCAGTCCATCTGCACTTACATCGCCTTTAATAATATGGGGATGCACGCCTTCGAAACGGGTATGTTTCAGGAGTTCAGGTACATCTACATGTTTAGGCGTAAGACCTCCACGCAGTACATTGTCTGAATTGGCCATCAGCTCTACGTTCTGGCCTTCCAGGTAAGCATGGGGAATACCTGCGTCCTGGAACACGGCGTCGCCTGGCTGCACCTGCATGATGTTGAAGAAATAGATGGAGAAGATACCACGATCCAGTTTGTCTTTACTGTTGGGATCATTCAGCACTGCACGGGCCGCCCAGAAACCAGGATCGGTTTTAGACAGCTTGTTGGCCTTATAGGGAAGGATCACACGGTCGGTAAGCGGGCGGAGAATGATGTTCACCAGTGGCTGCGGCATCTCCATCACGTTTTTATACAGGCCATAGTAACCCTCTTTTTCGTATATGCTTACCAGTGAAGTAAATTCCGGAACGGTTTTCAGTACTTCCAGCAATTGTTCGTGCGGAAGGAAACCGTGAAGAAGATAAAACTCACTCAGCGCCACCATAATTTCAGGTTTATGGTTGTCGTCTTTATAATTACGGTAAGGCGCATTTAAAGGAATGCCTTCTGCGTTCTCCCTTGCAAATCCTTTCTCCGCTTCACTTTTGGTAGGGTGTACCTGGATAGATAACATATCTTTTACATCCAGGATCTTAAAGAGAAAAGGCAGCTCCTTAAACCGTTCCCATACTGCCGGGCCGGTAATGTTAGCCGGGTCTGTTTTGATCAGTTCATTCAACGGTACCTGTCCGCCGGCAGTAGCGATATTGGACGGTGCGCTGGGATGCGCTCCCATCCAGTATTCCGCGCTTGGCTGATCCGAAGGGGTAATTCCCAACAGCTCAGGAATATATTTATATCCGCCCCATGCGTAATGCTGTACTTTTCCTTCCAGTCTGAATAAGTTCATATATAGTAATCTGTTTTTACTTGTTAAATACCAGGGAATCGATAATTTTATATGCCTGCAAAAATAGGTGTTAGGAATAAATAATTCCCTACACCCGGAAGTAAATTGTTTGTAATACCCAAATCCAACAGCAAAAATGGTAAATCACTTATCCCTCGGGCAGCGGGGCGAATTAATTGCACAGGCCTATGTTCGCCGCTATTGTAACATCCTGCATGTAAACTGGAGATCCGGCCGGAAGGAAATTGATATCATCGCCGCAAAAGAAAAACAAATTTATTTTATAGAAGTAAAAACACGCAGTACAGATCGCTTCGGGTGGCCGGAGGAAGCAGTGAATGCCCGTAAGGAACAACATATCCGCAGCGTGGCTACTGATTATCTCCTGTATTATGATCTCAGCCCGGCCGCCATCCGGTTTGATATTATCGCCATTACCTTTTCGGGAGATACCTATGAACTGGAACATCTTAAAGACGTGTTCTGAGCGCGGGTTTTCATCATATTATCATTAACTGGTTATTAACAAAAAAATGTCTATGATTATTTTGTAATACTATATCTTTGCATCAGCTTTTAGAACCTACCCCTGAGTTGTTATCACCCCCGGTATCCCGGTAGTTTTCAAGCAAGATTCATTTTCCCTGGAAAACCTGATGCAATGGCCTGTCGGCCTTATGCAGGCAGTGTGTTTTTATCTGCAGGAGAGATGAGTTACCGGCGATCACCAACAACAAAAGAAAGAGGGGAATAGAAATTAATACATATTGAACAGCGTTTGTTTAACCGCGGCTATTACGCTACTAACGCATTGATCGCAGTTAATTAATTGCTTTCGGGAGTCAAAAAAAAGCTCCGTCTTTTAGGACGGAGCTTTTTCTGTTCCAGGTTTACCACAAACCTGTATAGTTATGTGGTGTGATGGCTTTCAGTTCTTTTTTGAGGGCTGCGCTGATCTTCAGTCCGTCCACAAATTTATGCATGCTTTTTTGTGTGATCTGTTCTCCGCCACGGGTCAGCTCTTTCAGTGCTTCATACGGCTGGGGGTAGTTTTCGCGGCGTAATACGGTTTGAATAGCTTCTGCTACTACTGCCCAGTTATTTTCCAGGTCGTTTTTCAGCTTCGCTTCATTCAGGATCAGTTTGCCCAGTCCTTTCTGAATAGATTTGGTAGCCAGCAGGGTATGCCCGAACGGAACGCCCAGGTTACGCAATACGGTGGAATCGGTCAGATCGCGCTGCAGGCGGGAAATGGGCAGTTTGGCGCTCAGGTGTTCAAACAGTGCATTAGCCAGTCCGAGGTTACCTTCTGCGTTTTCAAAATCGATCGGGTTCACCTTATGCGGCATGGCAGAGGAGCCCACTTCATTTTTCTTGATCTTTTGTTTGAAGTAATCCATGGAGATGTAAGTCCATACGTCACGGCAGAAGTCAAGTAATATAGTATTGATCCGTTTCAGGGCATCAAACTGTGCAGAGATGTTATCATAATGCTCAATCTGCGTAGTATACTTCATACGTTGCAGACCCAGCGTGGTGTTCACGAATTTCTCACCGAACTTCTCCCAGTTGATCTTCGGGAAAGCCACGTGATGTGCATTGAAGTTGCCGGTAGCGCCGCCAAACTTTGCTGCAAAAGGAATGTGGCCAAGCAGGTTCACCTGTCCTTCCAGCCGTTCTACGAACACCAGGATCTCTTTGCCCAGAATGGTAGGAGAAGCAGGCTGACCATGGGTACGGGCCAGCATCGGCACTTTCATCCACGACTGTCCAAGTTTCTTCAGCTCCAGGATCAGGTTGGCCAGGGCAGGCATGTAAACCTGTTCTATGGCATCTTTCCAGAACAGGGGGGTAGCGGTATTGTTTACGTCCTGTGAAGTAAGGCCGAAATGCACCCATTCCAGTTTATCTTCCAGGCCCAGGTTTTTCAGTTCATTTTTCAGAAAATATTCAACAGCCTTTACGTCGTGGTTGGTAATTTTCTCTGTGTCTTTGATCAGTTGTGCGTTCTCGATACTAAATTCCTGGTAAATTTTACGCAGGGCGGGGAACTTGGCTTTAGGCAGGGTAAACAGCTTCTGCTCGGAAAGCGCAATAAAATATTCCACCTCTACCATCACACGGTAACGGATCAACGCAAATTCAGAAAAATAATTGGCCAGCTCGTCCAGTTGCTTGCGATAGCGCCCGTCCAGCGGAGAAATGGCAGTTAAAGGTTGTAGTTGCATAATGTATGTATTCCAGTATTACTATTAACATGTTTGAATGGCTGCAAGTTCTCCCTAAATCCTGATTTACAGGACCACAATTATTCATTTGGAACTTGTTAACCGGGATTTAATTACTTTTGCAGCTTCAAAATTACTGAAATTGGAACGGAAAGTAAAAGTTGCGGCTGTAAGTTATTTGAATACGAAGCCTTTATTGTATGGATTCAGGAATCACCCGGTGATGGACATGATGGAATTATCGATGGATTATCCCGCTAAAATAGCCCAGCAGCTGATAGATGGAGAGGTGGATGTAGCGCTGGTACCGGTAGCTATTATTCCTAAACTGAAGGAATATCATATCATAGCAGATTATTGTATCGGAGCCGAAGGACCAGTAGCCTCCGTATGTTTATACAGCGATGTGCCCCTGAACGAGATCAAACGTATTTACCTGGATTACCAGAGCCGCACCTCGGTAGCGCTGCTGAAAGTGCTGGTACGCGAATATTGGAAGCTGGATGTGGAATTTGTGGACACCAACGGCACTTACCAGGATAAGATCAAAGGAACCGACGCGGGCCTGGTGATCGGCGACCGGGCCCTTGAACAACGCAAAATTTCTCCTTATATTTATGATCTGGCAGAGTATTGGATGCGTTTTACCAGCCTGCCCTTTATATTCGCCGCCTGGATCAGCAACAAACCGCTGCCGGCTGAATTTATAGAGCAATTCAACAACGCTACCGGCATCGGTACACAGAACATACCCGCAGTAGTGGCCGAAAACCCTTACGCAGTATACGATCTCACTACTTACTATGTCCATAATATAAGCTACCCGCTCACACCGGCGAAGCGACAGGGAATGCAGAAATTCCTCGGATACCTGCTACAGGAAAGGGTTGCATGATCAAGTCCACCTTCTGTCCGCATAACCTCCACCTCCGGAGCACGGGTAGTGCGGGTGCTAAGCGGGTGCTTCGCGTATGCAAAGCATACGCGAAGGTTGTCTGACTCAGGATTAAACTGATT
>NZ_DATMTE010000067.1:0-5591 GCF_035564935.1 Chitinophaga sp.
GCGTAAAAGGCGGAGGTTGCTCCGGCGTTGCCTATATGCTTGGATTTGATGCACTTATGGAAGATGACGACCTGTTTGAAGTATCCGGCATTCCCGTGATCATGAAAAAGGCACATGGCATGTATCTCATGGGAATGGAAATAGATTACCAGCAAGAAAGCGATGCCGCCGGTTTCGTATTCAGACAGCCTGCCAGCTAATCATCATCTTCCCAAAATATACCGCATAAAAAAACCTCCTGGCTTACCAGGAGGTTTTTATTTATCAAACATTATTTCAGTAATGTCTTACTTATTTAGCCGCGGGAGCTGTTTTCTTTGCAGTCACTTCCACTGCATCGCCTTCGTTGGCCAGCTGGTTCCTCTTGTCGAAGTCAACCAATACAGGCGCCGCAACAAAGATAGAGGAATAAGTACCGGTGATCACACCGATCAGCATCGCAAACGCGAAACCGCGGGTTACTTCACCACCAAACACAAACAGGATCAGGATGGTGAGGAACACTGTCAGAGACGTCATAATAGTACGGCTCAGGGTATCATTGATCGCTTTATTGATCACGGTGTTCCTGTCGCGGCCATGTGTGCCGGTCCTGAAGTATTCACGGATACGGTCAAACACGATCACGGTATCGTTCATGGAGAACCCGATCACTGTCAGGATCGCAGCAATAAAGTGCTGGTCAATTTCCAGTGTGAACGGTACAAAAGACCGGCACCAGGAGAATACAGCCAGGGTAACCAGTACGTCGTGCAGCAGGGAGAAGATAGTACCGATAGAGTACTGCCACTTGCTGAAACGTAACAGGATATACAGGAAGATCACTACGATAGACAGGATGGTAGCCTTCACCGCACCTGCACGCAGGTCATCGGAAATGGTTGGCGATACTGTTTGTGATCCTACAATGTAACGGGAGGCAAATACGTCAGGCGTTACGGAAGCATCATAGAACTTCTTCAGGCCATTGTATAATTTGTCGGCTACTTCCTTATCAACCGCCAGGCTCTGCTGCTCAATTTTATAAGCAGTAGTAATGCTCAGCTGGTTGGTGCTGCCAATAGTTTTAACGAATACTTCTGAGTCAAATTCTTTCTTCAGTACATCTGCCACTTCTTCACGGTTCATCGGGTGCTCGAAGCGTACAGTATAGCTGCGGCCACCAGAGAAATCGATACCGTGGTCGAAACCATGGAAGAAAGAGGAAACACCTGCTACCATTACGATGGCAGAAATGATATAGGCATATTTACGTTTACCTACGAAATCGAATGCCACATGTTTAAATACTTTACGGGAAATTGGTGTGAAGTATTCAAAATGTCTTTTCTTCTTCATCCAGAAGTCGGTTACCATACGGGAAACCAGGATACCGCAGAACAGTGACAGGAACAAACCTATGATCTGGGTAGTGGCGAAGCCCAGTACAGGACCCAAACCAAAGTAGAACAGGATGAAGGCGGTGAGCAGGGAGGTAACGTGACCATCGAGTACCGGTGCATAGGAACGTTTGTAACCGTCTGCCACCGCGTCGTGGTACGACTTGCCATGTGTGAGCTCGTCCTTGATCCTTTCAAAGATGATTACGTTGGTATCTACCGCCATACCGATGGTGAGTACCATACCGGCAATACCGGCCATTGTTAACGTAGCGCCCATGGAAGCCAGGATACCAAAGGTAAACAGCAGGTTCAGCACCAGTGCGATATTAGCCACCCAGCCTGCACTGTTGTAGTACACCAGCATCAGCACGAAGATGATACCGAAGGAGATCATGAAGGATTTGGCGCCGGCTGCGATGGATTCAGCACCCAGGGTTGGTCCTACGATCTGTTCCTGTACAATTTGTGCAGGAGCCGGCATTTTACCGGATTTCAGGATGTTGGCGAGGTCATTTGCTTCTTCAATGGTAAAGCTACCACTGATAGAAGAGCGGCCACCGGCAATTTCACCCTGTATGGAAGGAGCAGAGTAAACGATGTTATCGAGCACTACTGCTACGTAGTTAAAGGTAGCGGGATCTTTTGGATTGGTTGGAGCCAGTTCACCGGTCAGTTTTTTCCACTGGTGGGCGCCCTCGTTATCCATTGTCATGCTGATTTCCGGCTGGTTGTTCTGATCCATGTCCTGGCGGGCATCAACGATGCTGGCGCCGCCTACACGGGGTTCAGGGTTGGCCGGGTTCACTTTCAGTGCATATACGGCCAGCGGACCGTGTTTATCTTCTTTATTTTCAGCACCAAACGCAAAAACCAGGTCTTTAGGCAGGATAGCCTTTACAGCCGGCAGTTCCACGTAGCGGTTAAATGTAGCGGTATCTTTTGGTAAGATCCTTCCGATAGACGGGCCGGGAAAAACGGAACCTGACTGTGGGTCTACGTTAGGGAATAATACCATGAACAGTGGGTTCTGCTGCTGTTGTTCTTTCAGCTGCAGTTCTTTGCTGGCATTTTTGCTGGTATCTTTTTTAGACAGGTAATCGGTCAGGCTGCCATCTTTACTGGTATCCTTCGCAGCGGCGGCAGTAACTGCAGCGGCCGTGTCAGTTGCAGCGGCAGGCGTAGCAGGAGCAGCGGTAACTGCGGCCTTTGCATTCCTGATCGCGTCGTTCATCGGGGACAGTACATTCTGGATAAAGTCCGGAGAGTTTTTGTATACTTCCCTGAATTCGAGGTTGGCAGTTGCCTGCAGGTATTTGTGTACACGGGCTGCGTTATCAACACCAGCCAGTTCCACGGAGATCAGTCCTTTATTTTCATCCAGGCTGATGTTAGGTTGTGCCACGCCAAATTTATCAATACGCTTCTGCAGTACGATATAGGTATTTTTAATGGCAACACGTGATTCCTTGCGGATCATGTCCAGCACCTGCTGATTGGAGGAGTTGAAAGTGATATCCTTCTGGTAGGCATTTGCAAAAATAGACGCCAGTTTACCCTGTGGTGCTACCTCGGTGTATGCTTGTCCGAACAAGGTAACAAAATCGGCCTGGTTAGTTTTCTTCAGCTCATTTGCTCTTTCCAGCGCTCTGTTGAAAGCGGCATCCTTGGATTGACCGGATAATGCGCGGATAACATCTTCCACGCTTACTTCCAGTACCACGTTCATACCACCTACCAGGTCCAGACCGAGATTCAGTTCTTTCTCTTTGGCCTTGGTATAGGTAACATTCCACGGGAAGCCTGCAATCTTTGTGCTGCTGGTACTGTCCACAATCTCTTGTCTCCTCTGTTTAATAAACCCTTTGAGGGTATCTGAGTAGAAGCCCTGCAGTTCCGAACTGCCTGGATATTTCTTTTCAGGTGTAGGGTATTGCTTGGCCACATCGTTTTCGGCCTGCTGCTCTATCTTCTTCTCATAGTTCCGCACCAAAAACGTGAAGGACAATTGGTACAAAGAGATAAGGATCAGTGCGATGGCAAAAAATCTTACCAGTCCTTTAAGTTGCATACTGTTTGTTTCGGGTTTATAAAAAAAAATTTTAAGAGTTGCAAAGATAGAATTTAAATCGATATATTAAAGTCTTAGTTAAAAGACACGCAAAATCAATATGCGCCTGCCTTTGCAGGTTGGTTGGCACACTTTTTTTAAATCTGCTGCTCCCGGATTCTGGTCTTTTATGTATATTCCTTTGCTTTACAATCTATAACAACGACAAATATATGCAAACCCAACATTATCCGGCAACAGATAATTTCCTGGAAGCTTTGCTGAAAAGTCAAAAAAGCCGGTTAGGCGCCATATTCAGCGATCCTTCCACCTACCGTTTACAGGTCATTTTTTCCCGTATAGACCGGGACGGGCAGCAGCTGCCTCATTTCACAGACTATTACTACGGCGTTTCCCCCAACACCTACTTCTACCCTGCATCTACGGTAAAACTGCCTGCAGCCGCCCTGGCACTGGAAAAACTGAACGATCTGCAGATCCCCGGCCTTGACCGTGATACCCCTTTCTTTACGGCTCCCCTTACGGGGATCAATACCGGCGTGCGCCACGACCGCTCTGCCGCTTCCGGCCTCCCGTCGGTAGCCCATTATATAAAGAAAATATTTCTTATCAGCGACAACGATGCCTATAACCGGCTCTACGAGTTCATAGGGCAGGAGCCGTTTAACCGCAGGCTGTGGGAAATGGGATACACAGCCGCCCAAATCCGCCACCGGGTAGGGCTTCCACTTTATGAAGCCGACAACAGGCGTACCAATGCCGTGTGCTTCCGGGAGGGCAACAACATCCTGTACCAGCAGCCGGCGGCACACAGCCACCTGGAGTTTTCACCGCGGGAAGACTTTGCAGGGAAAGCCTGGTACAATCATCTCAACCACCTGGAACACCAGCCTATGAACTTTTCCCACCGCAATAAACTCCCCCTTTCCAGTCTTCATAATATACTGCGCAGCATAATTTTTCCGGAAGCTGTAACAAATCGTCAACGTTTCCGTTTAACAGGAGAAGATTACCGTTTTTTGTACAGATGTATGTCCCAGCACCCGGACGAGTCAACGGATCCGGCTTACGACAAGGAACAATACTATCAGGCATATACCAGGTTTTTACTTTTTGGAGGTGACCGGAACAGCCGGATACCGGCACATATCAGGATATTCAACAAACCGGGATGGGCATACGGATTTCTGACTGATACAGCATATATTGCGGATTTTGTCAACAAAACAGAATTTCTGCTGTCTGCCAGTATTTTTGTGAACACGACCGGTATCCTGGGAGATGACCAACCGGCCTTTGAAAAAACAGGCAAACCTTTTCTCAGAACATTGGGGGAAGTTATTTACGAATCGGAGGTCAGGCGCCAAAAGAATATTGTACCGGACCTGTCCCGCTTTGAACTAAATGATAAAAAAACAACCGATCAATAACACAATTTAAAAACTGAGAGCAAAATGCTAACCAAGAAAAATCGCGTATGGGCAGTTGTGGCCCTGCTGACAGGAATCATCGGCCTTTCTTCCTGCCTGAAGAATGATAACAATTACACGCCACCAAGACAACAGGCACAGGTTGCGATACTAAGCAGTTCCGCGGGTATGCTTCCCGGTACTTTCTTCGATAATGACCAGAAAGTAACTGATAAGGATTTTGTCTATAATTTCACCGCCAGTTATGCGGTTTTTGGCGGCCCTCATAAATTTGACCTGAAGAAGAAAGGTGGCGATAGTTTGCTTACAAGTACAACTTTCAACTTCGACTCCACACAATTTTACACTTACCTGATCTGGAATAAGAACCCGATAAGATCTACCATTATTAAAGTAGATCAATCCAACTACAGCCGTGACAAGATCGGTATCCGTATCCTGAACCTCAGCGAAAATGCCGGTCCGATAGACGTATACATCGGCCAGGAAAAGATCGATAGCAACCGTATTTATTTTAACGGTGATGCCAGTGGCGCCAGCGTATTCAAACTGTACAACAGCTTCAGCGCAAACAACTCTTTAGTTATCAAGGAAGCTGGTACAAATACTACGCTGACCAGTGTAAGCGGACCAAGTGACCTGAAAGTAGGTCAGTTCTCTGCTGGAAACTTCTATACCATTTATCTTATGGGAACTAAAGGAAGCAGCGGC
>NZ_DATMTE010000068.1:0-15049 GCF_035564935.1 Chitinophaga sp.
GATTTTACTGATTACTTTGATTTGATTTTCAGAGATGTTTTATATGATTAAGGGAGATAGAAAGCGAATATCCGCTTATATCTCCCTTAATCTTTAAAAATCAAAGTAATCAGTAAAATCAGCGTAATCAGTGTTCCAAGACAATTTAAAACGCCGAAGGCGTTTAGTCTATAACAGACACGCCTTCTTCAATAATCGTCACATATACTTCCGGCTCCTTACCGTATTGATCCTGGTATCTTGATTTGATAAAGGATACGTATTCGTCTACCTTATCGGCTTTTACAAGGTTGATGGTGCAGCCGCCAAAACCTCCTCCCATTACGCGGGCGCCGGCCACTTCTTTCCTTTCCTTTGCGAGCGACACCAGGAAATCCAGTTCAGGGCAGCTTACTTCATACAGTTTGCTCAGTCCCTCGTGTGTGGCGTACATCAGTTCACCGAACTGTTGCAGGTCGCCTTTTTTCAGCAGTGCCGTGGCATCCTGTACGCGCTGTATTTCAGCGATCACGTAGTTGCAGCGGTCGTATACTTTATCAGATAGTTGGGCGCGTACTTCGTTGAGCATGTTCATATCTGCATCCCTCAGGGATTTCACCGCAGGGTGATTGGCCTGGATGGCTTTCACGCCTTCCTCGCATTGCAGCCTGCGAACGTTGTATTCGGAAGAAGCAAGGGAGTGGTGTACCATGGAATTGCACAGTACTATTTTATAATCGGGGAAATTGAACGGGAAATATTCAAACTCCAGGCTGCGGCAGTCGAGGCGCATTACCTGGTCCTTTTTACCATGCAGGTTGGCAAACTGGTCCATGATGCCGCATTTCACACCGGGGAAAGTATGCTCCGCCTTCTGGCCAATGAGGGCCATTTGCATGCGGTCCAATCCATATTTGAAGATGTGGTCCAGTGCCGCCACCAGGCCACCTTCTACCGCAGCAGACGACGACATACCCGCGCCTACCGGGATATCGCCTGCCAATACGCAATCAAAACCCTGCACCTCCAGCCCGCGTTCCTGCAGCTGGTACACTACCCCCATGAGATAGTTGATCCATCCCGGTGTTGGTTTTACATCGTTTAGCTGGAATGACGCGGTTTCATTGGTAAAAACCGCGTGTACATTGCACTGACCGGTATTGTTAAGCGCAATGGCGTATACGATCTTTTTATCGATAGCGGCGGGTAAAACAAACCCGCCGTTGTAATCTGTATGCTCGCCGATCAGGTTGATCCTTCCGGGGGAAACGACCATCAGTGGCTCTTTTTCAAATAAGTGGATAAACTGCTCCCTGGTTGCTTGTATCATTAATATACTATTAAACGTAAAATTTACACCTAAAAATATAAAAATGATTCAGAAATAAAAAAGGTTGTTCTGAAAAACAGAACAACCTTTCAAATAATATCAGGAGAAGTTAATTCCTGCCTATTTTATCGCCTGCGAGGGCATAGAACAGGATATACAGGTAACAAGGCACCATGCAATAAAGGAAGGCGTGCCTGAAATCGATGCTGCTGCTGTAAAGGAAACTGAACATGCTGTGCTGGTCGAACATACCGCTGTAGATCTGCGGTATAACACCACCGCCGGCAATACCCATTACCAGCAAAGCGGAGCCTATTTTGGTAAAACGGCCCAGGCCATCGATCGCCATCGGGAAAATAGCGGGCCACATGAGTGCATTGGCCAGTCCCAGTAAAGCGATGAACGTTACCGCGGAGAAGCCGGTATTGAAATAGGCAGCTACCGTGAACAGAACGCCCAGTACCGCGGAGATCTGCAATCCTTTTTTACCGGTGAGGTATTTCGGAATGGTGGCAATACCTATTACATAACCTGCCAGCATTGCTACCAGGGTGAAGGTGGTAAAATATTTGGTATCATCCACGCTCATGCCAAGGGCTTTTCCGTACTGACCAATTACGTCGCCGGCCATTACTTCCACGCCTACATACACAAAGATGCAGAGAACGCCCAGTACCAGCTGGGGGAACTGGAATACGCTTGTTTTACCGGTGGTAGCCGCTGCAGTAGCTTCATCTTCCGTATTTGTATCTATTTCCGGTAAAGAAGAACGTTTCAGGAGAAACGCCAGTATGGTTAATATGATGGCAATAGCCACATAAGGCCCTATCACGCGGGAGGCCAGGCTATCGAGTAATGCATTTTTCTGCACAGCGTCTACTGCTGCGGCAATATCTTTTTCCAGCTTGTCGGCTCCTTTCAGTACAATAGAGCTGAGGATCAACGGAGCAAGGGCGCCTGCGCTTTTGTTACAGATACCAAGGATACTGATACGTTTGGCGGCGCTTTCCTTTGGCCCGATAATACTGGCATAGGGGTTGGAAGCGGTTTGCAGCAGCGATAATCCCGCACCCTGGATAAACAGGCCGGTGAGGAACATGCCAAAACTGCGTGCGTTGGCAGCAGGAATAAATACCAGTGAGCCGATGGCTATGATGAGGAGTCCTAAGGCCATCCCGTTCTTAAAACCCGTTTTGTTAAGGATAAAGGAAGAAGGAATAGAGAGAAAGAAGTAGGCCATATAAAAGGCCATGGTAACCAGCAATGCCTGGGATACGTTCAGTTCACACACGATCTGGAAAAACTGGATCAATGTTCCATTGAGCCAGGTAACAAAACCGAATACGAAAAACAATATGCCGATAATGGCCATTGATTGCGCATACCCGGCCTGCTTGGAAGGTACATTCATTGTTACTGTTTGGTTGGACATAAGCTGTCAGAATTATTTTTTTTGATAAACACGAACATAACTAAACTTCTCCTATATTTCTTGTATATTTCGCAATTATTTTTGCTAAAACGTTTTACCCAATTACTAAATTGCAAGAATATTTTGACTTTTTAAAAAATTTTAAAAAAATAATTATACATTTAACCGGCAAAATTTCACCGTAACTTAACACGTTTATGATTCAGCAATCAAAACAAAGCGCACAAAGCACCCATCCTTCGTTCTTTGTGCTTATTCTGGTTTTCTTTTTCTGGGGATTCCTGGCTGCGTCCAACAGTATCTTTATCCCTTTTTGCAAATCTCATTTTAACCTTACCCAACTGGAGTCACAGCTTATCGACTTCTCTTTTTACAGCGCCTATTTCATAGGTTCTCTGATCCTGTACCTGGCTTCCACAGCAAGAAAAGTGGATATCCTCAACAAGATCGGGTACAAAAAGGGTATCATTTACGGACTGCTGATTTCCGTGCTGGGTTCGGCCATCATGATTCCATGTGTGAATAAGGAAAAGATTGTTCCTATTAAAGAAACCGTGAGCGACATCAATAGTTTCCAGGTAGAACAACAGCTGCAAACTTCTGACAGACAGGTGAAGATCCGCCGTGAGAAGGAGTCAGACACTTATGCACTCCTGATCAGCAACAATGAATCTGCTGAAAAGTATACGACCAATACCCAGTTACTTGCTGCAGTTTCCGGGGCTTTTACAAAAGATGAAGAACATCACCAGTATGTTGCCACCTTTTCCAAAGCCAACGTGGAAAAAGTAGTGACTGCGCTGGATACAGAGTTTAAACAAACCGTTACGTTCGGATATTTTGCCCTTATCCTGATGGCCTTATTTATAGTAGCCTTAGGATTTTCACTGCAGCAAACCGCTGCCAATCCATTCGCTATTTTACTTGGAGATCCTGCCAAAGGTACGCACCGTTTGAACCTGGCGGGTGGTATCAACTCCTTTGGTACTACCATCGGACCAATTATCGTGAGCATGTTGCTGTTTGGCAATATCAAAGGCGGCGAAGTAAGCACCGATATCAGTAAGATCAACACTTTATATTTCCTGCTCATTGCCCTGTTCCTGATTGCTGCTGCTATTTTTGCTTTTGTGAAGATGCCGGAAAGCCAGGATACTGAAGGTTTTGAATCATCTCCCAAAGCCACCAGGTCATTACTGGGTATCACGCTGATGTTTATCCTGATCCTGCTCGGGCTGGTGCTGAAAGTGGAACTGCCTATGTTCATTGCAGGTATTGTGGGTATCATTGGTATCCTCTTCTATACAAAAATGTCATCCGCCAATAACAGCGAAGGATGGGGCGCCATGAAATACCCGCAGCTGATATTGGGTATGCTGGCCATCTTTATATATGTAGGGGTGGAAGTATCCATTGCCAGTAACCTCGGCGCCTTGCTGAAACATCCTGGTTTCCTCACCGTGAAAGGTTTGGCGGAATCAGAACTGGATCCTTACGTATCGCTGTTCTGGGGTAGTATGATGATTGGCCGGTGGACCGGCGCTATCAGCGTGTTCAACGTTTCCAAAACAACCCGTAATATTCTCTGTGTCATTGTTCCGTTTGTAGCTTATGGCGTTATTCTCGGCGCCAATAGTATCAAAGGCAATGATATCAGCGTTTTATATCCATACGCCATCTGCATAGTGGTGCAGATCATAGGTTTCTTTGCCGGCCAGGACAAACCTGCCAAAACCCTCACCATCTTTGGATTGCTGGGAGTTGGCTCTGTACTGATCGGTTTATTCACTACCGGGCAGCTGGCTACATTTGCCTTTATCAGCGGCGGATTATTCTGCTCCGTGATGTGGCCAAGTATCTTCGCATTATCTATTGCCGGCCTGGGCAAATACACTGGTCAGGGTTCAGCATTCCTGGTAATGATGATCCTCGGCGGTTCCCTCATTCCTCCTGTACAGGGCGGTTTGGCAGACATTTCAAGCATTGGTATCCACGCCTCTTACGTAATTCCGGCGCTGTGCTTTGCTTATCTCGCGTTCTTCGCATTTAGAGTTAAAACCATTTTAAAATCTCAAGGAATTGATTATGAGTCAGCAGTTAGCGGTGGGCATTGATATCGGGGGTACTAACACCAAATTCGGTATTGTAGATCGCAGGGGTAATATTATTGGTGATGGTCGGATGCTGACCAATCAGCATGAAAATGTAAACGGCTTCCTGGATGAATTACACGGACACCTGTCTGTTCTTATTAACGAAGCGGGCGGCATTGAAAATATGAAAGGCATTGGTGTAGGCGCTCCCAACGGGAACTACTATACCGGCAATATAGAATATGCGCCAAACCTGCGCTGGAAAGGCGTAGTGCCGTTAGCCAGTTTGCTGGAACAAAAATTCGGTTTACCTACCGTGCTCACCAACGACGCTAACGCAGCGGCATTGGGCGAGCTGATCTACGGCGCTGCCAGGGGCATGAAAGACTTTATCGTGATCACCCTCGGTACTGGCGTGGGAAGCGGTATTGTGGCCAACGGGCAACTGATCTATGGCCACGATGGCTTTGCCGGTGAACTGGGACACTGCATTGTGATCCCCGGTGGCAGGCTGCATGCCGGCACAGGTGCGCATGGTTCGCTGGAAGCTTACGCTTCCGCCACCGGCGTTACCAACACCGCCATCGAGTTCCTGGCCAACCGCCCGGATACCCCAAGCATGATGCGGGAACATACCAATGAAGAGATCAATTCCAAGCTCATCTACGAAGCTGCCATGAAAGGCGATCCGCTGGCCACAGAAGTGTATGAGTTCACCGGTAAGATACTCGGCGAAGCACTCGCCAATTTCGTGATGTTCTCCAGCCCTGAAGCTATAGTGTTGTTCGGCGGTCTTACCAAAGCCGGCGACCTCATTATGAAACCGGTGCGGGAACACATGGAAAAGAACCTGCTGCCCATATTCCAGAATAAGGTTAAATTGCTGTTCTCTGAACTGAAAGAAAGCGATGCAGCCATCCTGGGCGCCAGTGCGCTGGCATGGGAAATGAAAGATTAACTTTCAGCCGGAGCAGAAAAGTATAAAATGCTTTATATGAGTAATAGAAGATCATTCCTGAAAACAGCGGCCCTCAGCGCCGCTGTTTTCTCTTTGGATGGAGTAACGGGAACGCCTGCACGTTCGCAGGGGAAGCGCGGCCCCGTAAAAGGGAAGCCCATTGTGGTATCTACCTGGGACTTTGGCCGTGCGGCCAATGCAGCAGCCTGGGAAGTGCTGAAGCAGGGCGGCCGCGCACTGGATGCAGTAGAAGCAGGCGTAAAGATACCGGAAGCAGATCCCAACAATCATACGGTAGGCTTTTCCGGTTTCCCGGACCGCGACGGCCGTGTTACCCTCGATGCCTGCATCATGGATGAACATGGCAACTGTGGCTCGGTAGGCGCGCTGGAACATGTTACCCACGCTATTTCCGTAGCCCGCGCCGTAATGGAGAAAACACCGCATGTGATGCTGGTTGGCGACGGCGCATTGCAGTTTGCACTGGCTAATGGCTTTCAGAAAGAAAACCTGCTGACACCGGAATCTGAAAAAGCATGGAAAGAGTGGCTGAAAACATCAGAATACAAACCGGTCATCAACATAGAAAACAAATCATACACACCCACCAACGGCGCCACTGCTTTTAATCCGCTGATGCTGCCGGGGAATGTGTATAACCACGATACCATAGGCATGGTAGCCATGGATGCTGCCGGCAACCTGTCGGGCGCCTGCACTACCAGCGGTATGGCATTCAAGCTGCATGGCCGCGTGGGCGATTCACCCATCATCGGCGCAGGATTATATGTGGACAATGAAGTAGGCGCTGCTACCAGCACCGGTGTAGGAGAAGAAGTGATCAAAATAGTAGGCAGCCATCTTGTAGTAGAACTGATGCGCCAGGGCTATCCGCCTGAAAAAGCCTGTAAAGAAGCGGTAGACCGTATCGTGAAAAGAAGCCCCTCTAAAGCAAAAGAAATCCAGGTTGGTTTCCTGGCCCTCAATAAAAAAGGCGAACATGGCGCTTACTGCCTCCAGAAAGGCTTTAGCTACGCCGTATGCACCAGTGATACCAGCAATGTGTTAATTGACGGAAAACATTATTTCTAACAGGCAGGGATCAGCAGCACACTGCTGATCCCTGCACCTGCATCTTATCTTTAAAGTTTTTTTTATGCCGTTCACCCTCGAAATATGCGCTGGTTCTGTAGCGTCCTGCATTGCTGCGGAAGAAGGCGGCGCAAACCGGATAGAACTCTGTGACAACCTGCTGGAAGGCGGTACCACGCCCAGCTATGGCACCATTGCACTGGCAAGGGAAAAAGTAAAAATAGACCTCTACCCTATTATCCGTCCCCGGGGCGGCGATTTCCTCTATTCCGACCTGGAATTTGAAGTAATGAAACGTGATATTGAACTGAGCAAACAACTGGGTTGCAATGGGGTGGTGATTGGTATCCTTACACCCGATGGACGGGTAGATAAAAAAAGATGCAAAATACTGGTGGACCTGGCATGGCCAATGGGCGTTACCTTTCACCGCGCATTCGACATGACCGACAACCCGTTTGAAGCGCTGGAAGATATTATTTCCATTGGCTGTGAACGGATCCTTACTTCCGGCGCACGCAATACTGCCCTGGAGGGCGCTGTTTTGCTGAAAGAGCTGGTAGAAAGAGCTAACGACCGTATTGCTATAATGGCCGGTTCCGGTGTGCGGGCCGCTAATATTGCACAATTGATCACCGCCACCGGCGTTACAGAATATCATACTTCCGCAAAAGCCTATGAAGAAAGCGGCATGATTTACCGCAACCCTAATGTGAGCATGGGCGGTATTCCCGGCGTTCCGGAGTATGGCATCTCCGCCACACAGAAAAAAGAAGTAACATTAATCCGTGAAATAGGCGAAAAAACATTATTATCTTAGCCGTCGATGTTTAGCTGAAAACTTTATTGAAAACCCATTATTAATAATAGCGACCGGCACATACCGGCCCAAAAGTGAACAACGAAATGAAAAAATTGATCATTGCAACAGGCTTGTTGCTTGGCGGATTCTTCGCGCAGGCACAGGTCAAAGGGGTTAAGCATGTTATCCTGATAGGCATGGATGGCTTCGGCGCTTACTGTTTCCCGAAAGTGGACAACCCCAACATGAAACAAATGATGCAGGACGGTGCATGGACTTTACAGGCCCGTAGTGTGTTGCCTTCCTCAAGTGCGGTTAACTGGGCCTCTATGGTGATGGGCGCAGGTCCTGAAGTACATGGTTATACAGAATGGGATAGCCGTAAACCGGAACTGCCTTCCCGCGTACTGGACCAGTACGGTATGTTTCCATCTATTTACACGCTGCTGCGCGGGCAAAAGCCAAAGGCAGAGGTAGGCGTTATTTATAGCTGGGACGGTATCGGTTACCTGTTTCCAAAGGCGGCAGTTAACAAGGACTTCGGCACGCACGACAACGACAGTCTCGCCACTGCAGCGTCTGTAGCATATATCAAAGAAAAGAAACCGGACTTCCTGTTCATCCATTTTGATGAACCCGATGGAACCGGGCACAATATTGGTCATAATATACAACCCTACTTCGACCAGGTAGCAAAGAATGATGTGTTGCTGGGAAAAATTCTGCAGGCAGTGAAAGATGCAGGGATGTGGGATAATACTATTATCCTGCTCACAGCCGATCATGGCGGTATTAAGAAAGGACATGGCGGCAAAACAATGGAAGAAATGCAGATTCCCTGGATCATCCGTGGCCCGGGTGTGGCAAAAAACAAAGAGATCAAAAGCAGCGTGGTTACCTACGATACCGCTGCTACTCTTGCCTGGATCTTTGGGTTGAAAACACCGCAGGTGTGGACCGGAAGACCAGTAACGGAAGCGTTCAAATGATATTGATATGAAAAAAATGCTGCTTATTACGATGGTATGTGTGGCGGGTAGCGCCCTCTTTGCACAAACGCAGAAAGTAAAAGTGCTCACCTACAACATTCACCACGGGGAGAACATGAAACAGGTACTGGACCTCCAGGGAATTGCCAATGTAATACTGGCCACCAATCCCGACCTGGTGGCATTGCAGGAAGTAGACAGCGTTACCGGCCGCACCAGCCGGACCGACCAGCTGAAAGAACTGGCTTCCATCACCGGCATGTACACCTATTTTGCCAAGTCAATGGATTTCGACGGCGGCGGCTACGGCACCGGTATCCTTTCCCGTTTTCCCATCAGCAGCAACACCACCCTGTTATTACCCTCCTCGAAAGGAAAAGAGCCCCGCGCAGCAGGCATCGTTACCGTAAAACTGCCGGGCGACAGCTCCCTGCAATTTGTGACCACGCACCTGGATGCAGGCAGAAAGGATGGCGACCGCATTGCGCAGGCAAATAAACTGGCCGATTATTTCAGGGCTACGGCCACTCCCGTGATCATTGCCGGCGACTTCAACGCGGTACCTGAATCAAAGGAAGCAGATATCCTGAGAGAGGTATTTATGGATGCCACCAGCCAGATGGGGCCTACATTTCCTTCCGATTCACCAAGGATAAAACTGGATTATATCATGCTTGCGCCCAAACACCGGTGGACGGTTACCGGTGCGCGGATCATTGAAGAAACTGTAGCATCGGACCACCGGCCCGTGCTGTGTGAACTGGAAATGAAATAAGAGAAAAAACAATCCATTATATGACAATGAAAAGCGTAATTCACGGGTGCTTACTCATGGCTGCAGCCGGCTTGTGGAGTTGTTCCTCCCGGCAGCCCGCCGCTCCCAAAGGCAGTGTGAGCATCATTCCTATGCCTGCCAGCGTTAGCGAAACAGCTGATTCTTTTTTACTGGACAAGCAAACCGTGATTGTTGCCGGCAATGAAAGCGACAAAAAAACAGCCGCTTTATTCAATGCCTGGCTCAAAGAACTGACCGGTTATGAACTGGACATCAAAGCCGAAGGAGATAAAAATGCGATTGTGCTGCAAACCGGCAACGACAGCACTAACGCCGAAGGCTATACGCTTACTGCCGGTCACAACAACATTATCATCAAAGGCAACAGCGGCGCCGGTACTTTTTATGGCGTACAGTCGCTGATCCAGCTGCTGCCGGTTGAAAAAGCGCGCGCCATGTATGTGCCGGGCGTAACCATTACCGATGCACCGCGTTTTGCTTACCGCGGGCTGCACCTGGATGTGGGCCGTCACTTCTTTTCTGTTGATTTTATAAAGAAGTATATCGACCTGATGGCGATGCACAAGATGAATACGTTTCACTGGCACCTGACTGAAGACCAGGGCTGGCGTATTGAAATAAAGAAATATCCGCGCCTGCAGGAAGTGGCTTCCAAACGGAAAGAAACAATGGCCGGCCGCTATGCCGACAATAAATACGATGGCAAACCTTACGGCGGCTTTTATACACAGGAACAGGTGAAAGAAGTAGTGAAGTATGCCGCTGATCATTTCATTACCGTGATCCCTGAAATTGAAATGCCCGGGCATTCACTCGCGGCGCTTACCGCCTACCCCAACCTGGGCTGTACCGGCGGGCCGTATGAAGTTGGCACCCGTTGGGGCGTATACGATGATGTATACTGCGCCGGCAATGATAGTGTTTATCTTTTTTTACAGGATGTGCTGGACGAAGTAATGGCACTGTTTCCCAGCAAATATATCCACATCGGCGGTGATGAATCTCCCAAAGTACGCTGGGAAAAGTGTCCTAAATGCCAGGCACGCATGAAGCAGGAAGGTTTGAAAGATGAACATGCGTTGCAGAGCTACTTTATTCAGCGGATGGAGAAATACCTGAACAGCAAAGGCCGGCAGATCATTGGCTGGGATGAAATACTGGAAGGCGGCCTGGCGCCAAATGCTACTGTAATGAGCTGGAGAGGCATTGAAGGCGGTATTGCAGCCGCCAAACAAAAACATGATGTAATTATGACCCCGGGCGAATTTTGTTACTTTGATCATTACCAGTCGAGAGGCCCCAACGAACCACTGGCTATCGGCGGCTTCCTGCCGGTGAGCAAAGTATACTCCTACGAGCCGGTGCCTTCAGAGCTGAGCAGCGATGAAGCCAAATACATCAAAGGTGCACAGGCCAACGTATGGACGGAATATATCAACAACACCAACTACCTGGAATACATGGTGTATCCGCGTGCAGCTGCATTGTCGGAAGTACTCTGGACGCCAAAGGATAAACGTAATTACGACAACTTTGTAGACCGTTTGAAAGTGCATGTGAAAAGGCTGGACCTGAAGAAGGTAAATTATGCCAAACATGTTTTTGAAGTGACCGGCAAAGTAACGGATAACGGCAAAGGTGGCGTGGATGTGGTGCTGAACTCCAAACTGGATGGCGGTAAAATATTTTTCACTACCGATAGTACTGCTCCTACCCCACAGGCGACTCCTTATACCACGCCTGTACAGATCACCCGTACGGGCACATTGCGTGCGCAGGTGTTCCAGGATGGTAAACCGTTTGGCAACGAATATAGCCAGGCATTTCTGTTCCACAAAGGACTGGCTAAAAAGATCAGCAGCATCACAGCCGCTGATGCAGGCCACCGGCCGGATACCAGCTTCGTGCTTGTAAATGGCATAGAAGGCAATGCTGCTTACAATGACAATGAATGGTTTGGCTTTAACGGGAAGGATATGGAAGCAATAGTGGAACTGGACAGTGTGCAGGATATTCACCTGGTAGGCATTAATACGATCAATGCAAAGGGCGACTGGATTTACCCGCCGAAGCAGGTAGTGTTTGCAGTATCTGACGATGGTAAAACATTTAAGGAAGTATACAAACAAAACACCTTTGCGCAGCAGGGCATCAATAAGGTAAGGGGCCATTTGCAGGCGGTGCGCGGAAAATTTGTGAAAGTGCAGATGCAGAACTTTGGTAAGATCCCCGCCGGGGCTGCAGGAGCCGGTAACGGCGCGTGGTTGTTTGCAGATGAGTTTATCATCGACTAAAACAGAAAACCGTCCCGGCAAATGCGGAACGGTTTTCATTTTATGACTCCTACACCAAAATATGTGATACGGCCTTCAACCGCTGTGCGCTAAACATATTAACGAGATCAAATATTAAAAGGTTTATTACAAGAGCTAAAGAAATATAATTTAAATATTGCTAAATAAAAATGCGCGTTAGCAGTAAATTCTTTAATTTTCCGGCTCGTTTTTAAACCGCATCTAATCAAAAACGTTTACAAATGACGATTAATCATCAGGAAATCGAACTGATCGACAGCTTTGAACAAATTGCTGTGGAAATACATCCCTCTGCCAAAGAAGGTTCCAAAGCAGTAGCACAGGAAATTGCCGCACTGATCCGCGAAAAACAGGCTGCCGGTCAGGAATGCATTTTAGGACTGGCCACCGGCTCTACTCCTAAATATCTGTATGCAGAATTAGTACGTCTGCACAAAGAAGAAGGGCTTAGCTTTAAGAACGTCATCACATTTAACCTGGATGAGTATTACCCTATAGAGCCGGATGCTTTACAGAGCTACAACCGCTTTATGAAAGAACACCTGTTCAATCATGTTGATATCCCTGAAGGCCGGTACAACATTCCCGATGGTACCATTCCCAAGGACCAGATCAAGAAATATTGCGAGGCTTACGACAAACGTATTGAAGACTTAGGCGGTATCGATATCCAGGTACTGGGTATTGGTAACAACGGTCACATTGGCTTCAACGAACCTGGCGCCAACATTAATTCTCACACCCGTTTGGTGACGCTGGACAACAGCACCCGTTTGGCCAATGCGTATGAGTTCCCGAATATGAGCCAGGTGCCACGCCTCGCTATCACCATGGGTCTCAGCAGTATTTTCAAGGCTAAGCGTATTATCCTGATGGCATGGGGCTCCCATAAATCAAAGATCGTTCGCCGCTCTGTAGAAGGACACAGTACCGACCAGGTGCCTGCTTCCCTGCTGCAGCAGCATGCCAACTGCAAGTTTGTGATCGACGAACAGGCAGCGGCTGAACTCACCCGTTTCAATGAACCATGGCTCACCGGCGATTGCGAATGGACCCCGGGCCTGATCCGCAAAGCCGTAACTGGCCTGGCGTTGAAGCTGAACAAGCCTATCCTGATGCTCACAGATAAGGACTACAACGAAAATGGTTTGAATGACCTGATCGTACAATATGGTTCTGCCTATGAGCTGAATATTGAAGAATTTAACGCCATCCGCGATACCATTACCGGCTGGCCCGGTGGTAAACCCGGTCCGCAGTTGCCTAACCACCCCGAACGCTCAGAACCCGCTAAAAAGCGTGCACTGATCTTCTCCCCGCATCCGGATGATGATATCATTTCCATGGGTGGTACTTTCATCCGCCTGCACGAACAAGGTCATGATGTACACGTAGCTTACCAGACTTCCGGCAATATTGCCGTAACGGATGAATTCCTGCTGCGCTTCATCGACTTTGCCGTAGGTTTTGAAGGAATGTTCGACATCGATAAAAGCAAAAGCTCCCTGATCCTGGATGAAGCCAAAGCATTCATCCGTACCAAGAAGCCAAGCCAGAAAGATACGCCTGAGATCCGCGCTATTAAAGGGCTGATCCGCCGTTGCGAAGCAAAAGCCACCTGCCGTTATGTAGGTATTCCGGAAGAAAACGCCCATTTTATGAACCTGCCCTTCTATGAAACCGGTTTGGTGGAAAAGAAACCAATGGGTCCTGAAGATGTGGCGCTGACCGTAGAACTGCTGCGTAAACTGAAGCCACAACAGATCTTCTGCGCCGGCGATCTCGCCGATCCGCACGGAACGCACAAGGTTTGCCTGGATGTGATCTTTGCCGCGCTGGAAATCGTGAAAACAGAAGACTGGGCCAAAGACTGCTGGGTATGGCTGTACAAAGGCGCATGGCAGGAATGGGATATCCATGAAATTGAAATGGCTGTTCCAATGAGTCCTGACCAGGTAATGCAAAAACGCCTCGGTATCTTTATCCACCAGAGCCAGAAAGATGTGGTACCTTTCCAGGGAACCGATCTCCGCGAGTTCTGGCAGCGCGCGGAAGACCGCAACGCCAACACCGCCGATCTCTACGACCGCTTAGGTTTGCAGAAGTACGCTGCTATGGAAGCATTTGTACGTTATCATTTTATGTAAATAAAATCATAATTTTAGGGGGCTGCGATAGTGATCGCAGCCCCTTTATTTTTTTATATGAATCTGAGCAGAGCCATCGAAATAGCTACTACCGCCCATAAAGACCAGGTAGACAAATACGGGCAACCCTATATAGGGCACGTGTTCCGGGTAATGCAAATGGGACGCACCGAAGACGAGAAGATCGTAGGCGTACTGCATGATGTGATAGAAGATACCGACTGGACCTTTGAGGCCCTCGAACGGGAAGGACTGGCCCCTCACCTGCTGGCGGCCCTTTATTGTGTTACCAAACTGGAGGAAGATGAAGACTACAACCACTTTGTGGACCGTACCCTCCAGAACCGTTTGGCCTGTATGGTTAAACTCAACGACCTGACCGACAACATGGATATCAGGCGTATGACCAATGTAAAAGAACAGGATATAGCACGCCTGAACAAATACCTGCACGCTTACCGCCGGATAGCGGCGGCCGTTATCCAGTAGAATATTTTTTCAACGCCTTCCGATTAAACTATTAAATTACAGTAGAAAACAGAATAGCCATCAATGGAAAACGATATCCTCATTGATTTTAGGTTCGCTGCAAAAGAGAAGCCCAGGTTCGGTGAATTGTTCTTAATCACAGGAGAAGAGCATCCTAAATTTCCAGCCAGGAACAAAGCGTTCGCACAACTGGCCCCGTTGGGTTTTGAACAACTCGATGATTTTTTTGGTATCCTTAACAGCGAAGAATCCGGCGATGACGTGCTGATATGGCTTTTCCCCATGGTCAACGGGGAAGAAGTGTTTCATAACGGTGGTCCGTTCGATGCTGTACGACTCTCCTACAGCGCCCTGCGCAATGCACCTGCCACTATCAGCCTCCTGAAGGATTGCTTCCATACACTCAAAGCCCTCCCCGATGTGGAAGTGGAGTTTGAAGGCGCCGCCATCAGCGATTTCACTCCCGTACAAAAAAAGGCAGATGAAATTGTGGCGCACTGGCGCGAAAACCATATAGAACCCGGCTCAGAACAAAGTCTCCTGATTGATGAAGAAGATGAAGACGACGATTGGGAAGAAGATGAAGACTGGCAGGAAGAAGACGACTGGGATGAAGATGCCGGCGAC
>NZ_DATMTE010000069.1:0-4602 GCF_035564935.1 Chitinophaga sp.
TTACGTCACCGTTTCTGAACCAGGTGTAAGTATAGGAGCTATTTGAAAAATTGCTCTGAATTATTACCTGCGGATTTTCAGGGCACAACTGTCCAACGGCTGTAATAGCCAATGGCTGACCTGAGAACAGATTTACGGTTATGTCATTGGAAAATACGGGTGCGAAATAAGGTAAAGTGATTTGCAGTTTGTAGATGCCGTTTTCTGAAGGAGTGTTAAGCGTTAATGATGAAGCAATAGCTCCAACCACAGGATCTCCGTTCTTAAACCATTGGAAAGTATATCCGGAGGTATTGGTCACAGGAATAGTTCCTGATGGAGTAGTAGCAATAAGGCTGGTCAGACTTAATATGATTGAGGTACTGGAACATTGCTGATAATCAGAATTAGCGCTGATGGTGCTTTCAAATCCGGTTGGATATTCCAATACAAATACTTTTTCGGCAGTAGCATTACAGCCTTGCGTCTGGGTAACCACAACCTTGTAAGTGCCGTTTTGTGTAGCCGTATAGCTGCTCTGGTTGGCTCCCGGAATCGGGTCGTTATTGCGGAACCACGCAAATTGAGGGGCCGCCGCATCTGTCGTTACGGTAAATGTTTTGGTTTCTCCCGGAAGCAGGATGTCCGTAGCAGGCGATGTGCTGGCGATACTAATCTGTCCTATTGTCAACGTAATGGTGTTTGACTGTCTGGTACATCCGCTCTGGCTGATAATCAGGTAATAGTTTCCTTCCGAATCTGCATTATGATTATCCGTAGTAGCACCTGGAATTGGCTGGTCGTTTTTAAACCATTGGTAGGTATAGTCAGAATTGGCAACACTTGACGAAAGGGTAACGCTACTTCCCTCGCATAATGCTCCGGAACTGCTGATTGTAGTGTTTTCCGGCGATAGTTTTATGTCAACGGCATTAGAAACCACAGGCGCGAAATCAGGCAGGGTTACACTCACGGTATAGCTGCCATTTTCTGTCGCGCTGTTTATGGTATGGCTCATGGCTGTAGCTCCGGCAACAGTAGAAGTATTTTTAAACCATTGGTAGGTATAGGCACTGTTGTTCCTGTTGGTCAGGTCGATTACACCTTGTGATGTGTTGGCAATAAAACGGGTAACGGATAAGGTAACAGGTCCGTTATCACAAGCCGTGTAGCTGGTGGTAGGGGTTATGGTTACTTCAAACCCGGTTGGATATTCCAATACAAATACTTTTTCGGCAGTAGCATTACAGCCTTGCGTCTGGGTAACCACAACCTTGTAGGTGCCGTTTTGTGTAGCCGTATAACTGCTCTGGTTGGCTCCCGGAATCGGGTCGTTATTGCGGAACCAGGAAAACTGCGGATCCGCCGCATCTGTCGTTACGGTAAATGTTTTGGTTTCTCCCGGAAGCAGAATGTCTGTAGCAGGCGATGTGCTGGCGATACTAATCTGTCCTATTGTCAACGTAATGGTGTTTGACTGTCTGGTACATCCGCTCTGGCTGATAATCAGGTAATAGTTTCCTTCCGAATCTGCAGTATGATTATCCGTAGTAGCACCTGGAATTGGCTGGTCGTTTTTAAACCATTGGTAGGTATAGGCAGAATTGGCAACACTTGACGAAAGGGTAACACTGCTTCCCTCACACAGTGCTCCGGAACTGCTGATTGTTGTGTTTTCAGGCGATAGTTTTATGTCAACGGCATTTGAAACCACAGGTGTAAAATCAGGCAGGGTTACACTCACGGTATAGCTGCCATTTTCTGTCGCACTGTTTATGGTATGGCTTGTGGCTGTGGCTCCGGCAACAATCGAAGTATTTTTAAACCATTGGTAGGTATAGGCACTGTTGTTCCTGTTGGTCAGGTCGATTACACCTTGTGATGTGTTGGCAATAAAACGGGTTATGGATAAGGCTACAGGTCCGTTATCACAAGCCGTGTGGCTGGAGGTAGGAGCAATGGTTACTTCAAATCCAGTTGGATATTCCAATACAAATACTTTTTCGGCAGTAGCATTACAGCCTTGCGTCTGAGTGACCACAACCTTGTAAGTGCCGTTTTGTGTAGCCGTATAACTGCTCTGGTTGGCTCCCGGAATCGGGTCGTTGTTGCGGAACCAGGCAAACTGCGGAGCCACCGCATCTGTCGTTACGGTAAATGTTTTGGTTTCTCCCGGAAGCAATATGTCTGTAGCAGGCGATGTGCTGGCGATACTGATCTGTCCTATTGTCAACGTAATGGTGTTTGACTGTCTGGTACATCCGCTCTGGCTGATAATCAGGTAATAGTTTCCTTCCGAATCTGCAGTATGATTATACGTAGTAGCCCCCGGAATTGGAAGGTCGTTTTTAAACCATTGGTAGGTATAGGCAGAATTGGCAACACTTGACGAAAGAGTAACGCTACTTCCCTCGCATAATGCTCCAGAACTGCTGATTGTAGTGTTTTCCGGCGATAGTTTTATGTCAGTGGCATTAGAAACCACAGGTGCAAAATCAGGCAGGGTTACACTCACGGTATAGCTGCCGTTTTCTGTCGCGCTGTTTATGGTATGGCTTGTGGCTGTGGCTCCGGCAACAATCGAAGTATTTTTAAACCATTGGTAGGTATAGGCACTGTTGTTCCTGTTGGTCAGGTCAATTGTACCTTGTGACGTATTGGCAATAAAACGGGTAACGGATAAGGTAACAGGTCCGTTATCGCAAGCCGTGTAACTGGTCGTCGGGGTAATAGTTACTTCAAATCCGCTTGGATATTCCAATACAAATGCTTTTTCTTTTTGAATAACGCAGCCCTGATTTTGTGTAACCACAACTTTATAGGTTCCGTTTTGTGTGGCAACATAGCTGCTTTGGTTGGCTCCCGGAATCGGGTCGTTGTTGCGGAACCACGCAAATTGAGGAGCAGTGGCATCGGTAGACACGGATAGTGTTTTTTGTTCGCCCGGTATCAGTATGTCAAAAGCAGGTGAAGTTGTAGTGATTGTGAAAGTAGGAATCTGCAATGCAACAGTATTTGACTGTTTCGTACACGTGCCACTTGTGGCTATAAGATAGTAATTGCCTTCTTCAGATGCCGTATGCGTGCTGGAAACGGCTCCTGCTATTGCAATATCGTTTTTAAACCATTGATAAGTATAGGTGGTGTTGGTGATATTGGATGAAAGCAGAACAGTTCCGTTTTCGCATAGCGGACCACTGTTGGTTATAGTATTGTTTTCAAGGGCAAGATTTACGGCTATGGTATTTGACGTAACAACGCCAAAATCAGGAATGGTAATTTTTAACAGATAGTTTCCGTTTTCAGACGGACTGTTTACCGGAAGCGAAATGTTTGTCGCACCAGGAATTGCAATGTCGTTTCTATACCATTGATAGCTGTAATTGTAAGTGTTGCCAAGAAGATTTATGTTGTTGTTTCCTGTAATGGCATCAAATCGTGAAATTGACAGTGTTGTAGCTGTGCTTGTGCAGGAAGTATAGCCTGTTCCGGTTTGGACTTGCACATCAAAACCTGATGGATAGACTACGGATACGGTGCTTTCTTTCGTTATGTTGCAAGGTTGTGCTTCGGTAACCGAAACAGTATAATCTCCGGCCTGTGTTATATTCAGTGCAGCTTGCGTTGCTCCGGGTAATGGAGAGGTATTTTTATGCCATTGGAATTGCGGATTTTGTGCATCGGTTATAGTGTTGACCGTAATAGTTTCGCCTGGAATTAATACTATTTGTGAAGATGTGCTGAGTGACAGGTTAAAGTCAATGACTTCTAGTGCTATAGGGTCGGACTCGAAAGTACAACCGGAAGCAGTAATTTCCAGATGATAAATGCCTTCTTCAGATGCTTCATAGGTTGGGCCGGTTGCGCCAGGTATGCTGTTGTTATTTTTGAACCAGGCATAGGTATAGCTGGCATTTTGTAATACACTGGTGAGTGTCCGGGTATCATTAGGGCAAATTGCTGTTGAGTTGTTTTCAGCTTGTATGACGGGGCTGATAGGGCTCTGAACCTGGACCTGAACAATATTGGAATAAGAATTCATTACACAGGTTCCGTAGTCAACAATCACATAATAGGAGCCGGGTTGTGTCACAGTCAGCGATGCACCACGCTCGCCCGGGATTTCGATAAAGTTTTTATACCATTTGTAATTCAATGACGGATAATAGAGTGGCGATGCAGAAGTTCCGTCATTGTCAATCTGCAACAGAAAACTTTCATTTCCGCAGAGTGTTACGGTACTGTTATTTCCGTTTATTGAAAATGCCTGATTATGTGCAGCATAATAAGCGGCAAAAGCATTGCTGTTTGGGCTTACTTTTACAGGACTGGTACTCCTGACCCTAATTCTGTAGCCCTCCCCGTAAGTGTTTGTTGGCAGATTAAAATTACTGGTAACTGGTGAAGTTGTATTGGTAAGGGTTTTAACTATGACCGGATTTGCAAAACTTCCGTTTCTATCTGATAATTCTACAATAAATTGGTTAGAAGCACCAAGATTTTGTACCGGGAAAAATGAAAATGAAAAGTTGTAAGTATTGAAGTTTGCTGATGCGCAAGCCTGCGTAAATGCTATAGAAGGAGTTGAAATAGTAATCTGCGCATACCCGAAGCCCACAAAAC
>NZ_DATMTE010000070.1:0-2964 GCF_035564935.1 Chitinophaga sp.
CGTTGCCATAGGTCCTGATCATTCCAGTCATTCATTTGCATAACTGCAAAGATAAGCGCCTAATATTACGCTATTGTTATATTCCATTGCCTGAGGCCACATCAGGCAATGGAATAAGTCGCTGAGGCCTCTATGTTCAATATTTTTCCCCAGCCCTGCCTCATCACTTTTCCGGTAATAACACCAGCCGGATAAAGTTCTTCCCGCTTAAATATTTATTTGCCATAGCTTTTAAGCTGGCCGGACTCACTTTAGACAGGTCGCTGTCATAGCTACTCAATTCATGCAAATCAGTTTGCTCCTGCAGGCTGGTGACTAAATAGTCGAGCCACCAGGTATTTGTTTTCAGTGCTGTTTCCCGTGCGCGCATATCCTCAGCTTTGTATTTATCAACATTGACCTGCGGCGGTCCGGAGATCTTTAGTTTATTAATTTCATCCAACACAGACGCGATCAGTTTTTCAACATTCTGCGGAGCGCATCCAAACGAAATGCTAAACGTATAACGGGGATCAGGTGTCTTGTTCACAGTTTCCCCCACACCCGGACTATATACACCGCTCTCATCCTCGCGCAAACGTTCAATGAGCCTGATCTGCAATACTTCTTTCAGCGCATCCAGCTGTATCTTTTCAGCCGGACTGTAATCGAAGGCGCCTGAGAACACGAGGTTAACGGTAGCCTTCGACGCTGTACCTTTATAGATTGTTTTTTCGATCCGGCCTTCCGGCGGATGTATACCAAGGTCTTTATAGCTTTCACCCCGGTGTGTGGCTGGCAGTCCACCCAGGTATTTTTCCAGTAAGGGTTTCAGCTCATTCACTTTAAAGCTGCCGACAAAAACAAAGGTGAAATTTGAGGCATCTGCAAAACGTTCCTTGTAGATCTCCAGTGCCCGTTCCAGGTTGATTTGCTCCAGTCGGGCCACCGACGGGCCGGAACGGCGTATGCTTCCCTGGTTCAGGACGGCGTTAACTGAATCTCCGAAAACACTCCTTGGGTCATTAGCCCGATTAGCCAGACCTGCTTTATTACGACTGATGAAGCCATCGAATAATACCTTATCTATACGGGGTTCGGTAAAATCGGCATACGTCAGTTGCAACGCAGTTTCCATGTCTTGCATGGTACCCCCGCCACCAATCATCTGGAAGTGTTCACTGATCAAGGCGCCGGCTCCCGCCTGTTTGCCGCTAAGGTATTTATTCAGCTCAGTTGCATTATAATTTCCCACGCCGGCAATGCTCGTAACTGCAGCGGAATAGGCTGCGGATGGAAAATCAGCATCATTATATAAGGAACTGCCACCCGGGGCGAAACCATTGAACATCACCTGCTCATTTTGAAAATCTGTTGGCTTTAGCAACACTTTAAGACCGTTACTGAGCGTCAGGACAGTAGTGCCGAGTATCCCGTCTCTCTCCTCTTTAATGACTTTGCCTGCTACAGGTTCATGCGAAAGAAGCGGTAGTTTGCTCACTTCATCTTTATAAGGCTGCAATGATTCTGCTTCCACCTGTGCCAGCCAATTTTCTACAGTTGCCTGGCCGGGTAAATCCGCTTTATCATTTTCAGGCGCAGTGATTAAAATATCGCGGTCTACTGACCGGATATATTCTTTACAAACTGCGTTGATGTCTTTTATAGTGATGGTTGGCAGATCGCTCTTCGTCATCCGGTATTCCCCGGCAATTCCTGGTGCGGCAGTACCTTTTAAAAAATACTGCAGGTATTCATTAACGTATCTGTTGGAGGCCGTTTTATCTCTTTCTTTATAACTAAAATCAATCACACTCAGGTAACTCTTCTTAGCTCTCTCCAGTTCAGGTTCAGTAAAGCCGAACCTGTCTGCCCTTATGGTTTCCCGCCACAATGCCTTCAGACCCTTTTCCAGTTCGCCAGGTCTGGCCACTACATTAGCAGAATAAACGTCAAGACTGTTGATAAAATTATTGATACTTGCGCCTCCGTTAATATAAGGAGGGTTTGCTTGCTTTGTCACCTCATCATAACGCGCGGCAATCATGTCATTGAAGAGCGAACGAATAATAAAATTACGATAGTCCGCTGCACTCCTTAGTGCTTTTTCCCGGTGTTTGATCAGAATCTCCGCGGAAATGGCCTTATTCTCCCGATCGGTTACTGTGATGAATTGGTTCTTCCCGGTAAGCGGAACACTATAAACAGTCCGTGTTTTTTCCTTTCCGGGATTCTTCAGATCACTGAATTTGGCCTTAATGCTTTTTTCCATTTCATCCACGTTGATATCGCCCACCACAATGAGCGCCTGCAGGTTGGGCCGGTACCAATCCTGGTAAAAGCTTTTCAGGGTAGCCGGCGTGAAATGATTCAACACAGTGTCCACACCAATAGGCAATCGGTAGGCATAACGGGCGTGGTTCATGATCAAAGGAAAATATACATCCCGCATGCGTTGGGAGGCCCCTTTACCGAGGCGTTTTTCCTCAAGCACCACTCCACGTTCTTTATTGATCTCCACCGGGTCCAGTATGGCTTCATGCGCCCAATCCCGCATGATCTGCAATCCGCCCTGCAACAACGCCGGCTGATCGGATGGCAATGGTAACTGGTAAACTGTTTCATCAAAACTGGTGTAAGCGTTCAGATCGGCCCCAAACTTTACACCTGATTTTTGCAGGTAATCAACCAGTTTATTTTTAGGAAAATGTGTGGTTCCGTTAAAACTCATGTGCTCCATAAAATGAGCAAGCCCGCGTTGTTCATCTGTTTCCAATATCGCTCCTACTTTATTAGCCAGGTAAAATATTACCCGGTTTTTAGGCTCCTCGTTATGCCGGATATAATATGTAAAGCCGTTAGGCAATTTACCGGTACGTACAGCAGGATCAAGTGGCAGATCATCAGGCGTTTGTGCAAGCGATGCAAGAGAGCTACACACCAGCATCACCAGTGGTGCTATGCGAAATTTTATGTTCATTTCTT
>NZ_DATMTE010000071.1:0-2524 GCF_035564935.1 Chitinophaga sp.
GTATTGATAGTAGGAGGGATGATGCCTTTTTGAATGCTCATTACACTGGCGATGGCTTCTATGGCGCCGGCAGCGCCAAGCAGATGGCCTGTCATGGATTTGGTGGCGCTGATATGCAGGTGTGACGGCGCAGCGCCAAACAGCTTCCCGATGGCCGCTATTTCGCTCAGATCACCTACAGGAGTAGAGGTGGCGTGTGCGTTCAGGTAATCCACGGCTTCCCTGTTCAGGCCAGCGTCTTCCAGTGCCAGCTGCATCGCCCGCAGGGCGCCCAATCCCTCGGGGTGGGTAGCTGTCATATGATACGCATCGGCGGTCATAGCGGCGCCAGCTACTTCTGCATAGATATGCGCGCCCCTGGCTTTGGCGTGTTCATACTCTTCCAGGATCAGCGCGCCGGCGCCTTCTCCCATCACAAAGCCATCGCGGTGTACATCAAAAGGACGCGATGCCGCAGTAGGGTCTTCATTGCGTACCGACATGGCTTTCATCGCGCAGAAACCGCCTACGGAGGCAGGCGTTACAGGCGCTTCGGAGCCGCCGGTCACTACTACCTTCGCCTTACCCAAACGGATATACGTTAGTGCATCCATGATGGCAGTATTGGAAGTAGCGCAGGCGGATACGGTGGTATAGTTGATGCCCATCAGGCCGTACCTGATGGAGATCATACCCGATGCCATATTGGTGATCAGCTTCGGTACAAAATAGGGGCTGAAACGGGGATTAAAATCACCGGAAACATATTCGGTAACCTGTTCTTCAAACGTCTGCATACCACCCTGGCCGGACCCCCAGATCACACCGGTATCGAAAGGATCCATTTTGCTGAAGTCGAGCCCCGAGTCCTTTATGGCCTGGTCGGTCGCCACCAGCGCATATTGGGTGAACGGATCTGTTTTGCGTATCTCGCCCTTGTCCAGCAATGCCGCAGGATCAAAGCCTTTCAGCTCATGTGCAAACCGTGTGCGGAACCGGCTGGCATCAAAGTGACTGATGGTGGCAGCCCCGCTTTTACCGTTAACAAGGCCGTTCCAGAAATCGGTAACATTGTTACCAATAGGTGATACCGTACCCATTCCTGTTATAACAACTCTTTTCATAGCTGGTTATTTATGATGCAGGTCGTCCAGCAACTGCTCCGCAATAAGACGGAAAGCCGATGGCCCCATTACCCTCGATAAAAGAAGGGAAGCCTGCAAATTGGATATAATGATCAGGGCCCGCGCATAGGCGGCGCCTTTAAAATGAATAAGTTTTTTTTTCCGGCCTTCTTCCAGGCACTGGGTGAGCCAGCTGATAATATCCCCGGCCATCTCCTGTACTTTGGCCTGCATGGCTGGTTCCAGCGTATCAAAGTCCGGCGCAAGAGAGCCCATTAAACAAATGTTGCCTTCCCTGCTGTGACGGCGGAACACTTCCGTCAGCTTTTGCAGCTGCTCATTTTCCGGCAGGTTTTTCCACCGGCCGGTTTGCATATGAAATTTTGTAATCTCCTGGTCCACTACCTCTACACCGAGGTCGGCCTTTGCGGGGAAATGATAATGTACCGCTGCATTTTTTATTTCCAGCGGCGCCGAAATGTCTTTGTAACTAAATGCATTAAACCCTTTAGTCCTCACCAGCCGGTCGGCCAGCTCCACTATTTTATCTTTTGTTTCAGACATAATCCGCCAATTGCGGCACAAATATACTTACTTAGTAGTAAGTAAACAAATAATACGTTATAGTATGTATTGGCATACCCAGCCCCGGCTGAAAACCATTTGCGTATAGCCGGTCAGGTTAGTATCCTTACATCAGGGATTATAAGTGAAGTATGTTATTCCGCTTTTAAGCTGTTTACAGGATTCATCAATGCCGCTTTTATGCTCTGGAAGCTGATGGTGAGCAGCGCAATCAGCATGGCGGCTACACCCGCCAGGAGGAACACCCAGTAATGAATGGATACCCGGTAGGGAAATTTCTGCAGCCACTGGTCCATAGTATACCATGCTACCGGAAATGCAATCAGTGATGCAATACCTACCAGCTTCAGGAAGTCGGCAGATAACAGCCGGGTAATGCCCGATACGCTGGCGCCCAGCACTTTGCGGATCCCTATTTCCTTGGTCCTCCTTTCGGCCGTGTAAGCAGCCAGCCCGAATAATCCCAGGCAACTGATCACAATAGCCAGCGTGGCAAATAACCGGGATAACTGCTGCATGAGCGTTTCATTGGTGAACATAGCGTTAAACTGGTCGTCTACAAATTGGTAGGTAAAAGGGTAGGAGGGATTCATCTGCTGCATCACACGGCTAATTTCATGAAGTGCGATTTCCTTATCTGCATTATTATTCATACGCACATACATGAAGCTGGCTCTGTGGGGATCACAATAAAAGACCACGGGATCAGGTGTGCCATACATATTGCCATATACATAATTTTTTACTACTCCGACTACACGGGAGTGAAGAGAAGAATCTTCGGTGATCGGGGTAATAATAGTTTTGCCTACAGCGCTTCCTTTGCCCATCAACTG
>NZ_DATMTE010000072.1:0-3760 GCF_035564935.1 Chitinophaga sp.
ATCAAAAAGAAACCGGCTTATTTATCTGGCATTATATGATCAGGCAAAAGCCATCTGAAAAATTCATTGAGTTCGCTGCTCCGGATAGTATATTTTATCTTAATAGCTATGCGATAGAAAATCTCTTCCGAAGTGTAGAGACCGAATATCCCGACGGTGAAATGACGATCCATAGTGAACAAAATGGATATCATCTTATTAATTTTACAAACAGGCAATTCTATAGATATGCTTCCTTGTCAGTATTGAAAAGTGAAGCCTCAAAAAACTGGCAACCGATCGAAGATAAACAGGTGGGAATTAAATTCGATTATCCTTTTTATAACGGGGAAAAATTTGTTTCCAAAGATACTGTTATCAGCAACCGGCATTATCAGTTAATTAGCTTTATAAATAGTGGAGCAAAAGCTAAAGGGGCACAGGTGACCTTCTACCTGGAGCCTGATATGTCAACGCCAATTCCATTTTATGCCATTCAAAAAACGTTTAAAGGAAGGTTGAGTATGATATCTATAATTGATCAACTGGGAGAAACGAGGATGATATTAGAATACCTGGAAGCGCCCATAGATTCTCCTGTCTATAAGATTTTAAAGGATATAGTGCAGGCAACAACGGGAGAATAAAGCGCAAGCTATAGCCTTTGGCCTGAAAGCCCCGCTTTTTGTCCCGATCGCCCTCCTCATATTTGATACCATCTCTTATTTTTGACTTATCTCTTTAAAAATAAAAGCCATTAAAATGAGAACTGTAACATTCGGTATGAATATTAGCTTAGATGGCTACTGCGATCACACTATTTTTAATCCCGACATGGAGCTTCACGACTATTTCACAGAAATGATGGAAGATGTGGATTTGCTCTTTTTTGGCCGTGTCATGTACCAGCTCATGTTTCCCTATTGGGCCGATGTGGCAAAAAATCAATCCGGCACCGCAGATGAAAACAGGTTTGCAGAAAGACTTACTTCCATCGATAAAGTTGTTGTTTCACGATCATTAGAGGATGTGCAGGAAAATACGCGGATTGTTCGCAGCAATCCCGCGGAAGAACTACGGAAACTGAAACAGCAACCCGGAAAAAAGATTTCGGTAGACAGTGTAAGCATGCTCCCGGAATTGATAGCCGCAGGTCTTATCGATGAGTTCCGTTTGGTTGTTTATCCGTTGATGGTGGGTACGGGAAGACGATTGCTGGATACCGGCAACCTTCATGAAAAGCTTAATTTAAAGCTAGTTGATACCAGAGTTTTCAAATCCGGATATGTAGCACATCATTACCTGAAACAGTAACAGAAAACTCTGAACCGGTAATAGCTGCACAACTACCTGCAACAATCTTTTGCACCCGGGTTACTTGCCGGGCTGTTATCATATTCGTCGTTCCGGCGCCACCATATACCTCCTGTTTCATTCCGTCCCCTGGGGGCGCGATCGAGCCATTGATACATTCCCCATAACCCGTCCAGTCCGCGGGCATAGGTGGAGTAGGTATGATAAATAACACTATCCTCCAGTACAAAAGCGCTCATGCCGGGTCTTTCGCGGTGATAGGTGGCGGTATCTGTACCGGCCATTGCCGCAAACTTATCTTCCGCTTCAGCGCCGCCTCCCTCCTGGCCCGGGCGCCATTCGAATACAGGTTTACTGTAGTTGTAATCAATATCTCCGGATTGCTGCTGTTCCACTGTAAAACTGACATTGAAATCGTAGTTAAAGTCGCTGTTATAGGAGGAAGCCCATGGAAAACTCCAGCCCATCCGTTGCCTGTAGGCCAGCAGTTTTTCAATTGGCGCACGGGATACCGCCCAAAGCAATACATCATGGTTAGCCAGGTGTGCGGCAAACCCGTTAAAACCGTCGGCAATAGCTGTACAACTGGGACAGCCGGCTGCGTAATCCGGCCCGAACATGAAGTGATAGATCAGCAGCTGGGAACGCCCCCGGAACAGATCAGCAAGGGATACCTTTCCCTCTTCCGTTTCAAACTGGTAGTCTTTGTCTATTTTTACCCACGGAAGCGATTGCCGCCGTGCTGCCAGCTCGTCGCTGCGCCTCGTGAGTTCCTTTTCGGCTCCCAGCAGCTCAAGCCTGGCGGCCAGCCACTCTTCTTTTGAAACCACCTTGTGGTTGTCTGATCCGTCAACGGTTTTCATGTTTGCCATCATGTTATTTTTATAGGTTTATGATGCCTGGTTACAAGGTTTCCAAGCCACAAAATTCCTGCCTTAAACGGGCAGCCGGATAAGAATCGGACTATAAAGCTATATATAAACCGAATTTAGAAAGATACGGATGATCCGTTGCTTTTGTTAAGCGACTGAAAGGTAATGCGCCGCGAGGCGGGAAGTACACAATTCGTTTCCGCAGGCGCGAACGTGGAAGAAAAAGAAAAACATCAGACCGGTTAGTATAACAGGTATGGCTATTGACAGATCGGCTGGCCTGGTGACAGGAAAACACAGCAGCTTCTCAAAGCAGCAGGGAACTATCTCCCTGCTGCTTTGAAAATGTTTTTATTGTTTGCTGAACATGGTTATTTCACTCATGTTGATGGAGTTGGAATTATTTACCGTATGCAGCACCCTTATGCGGATATACCGTACAGGCGGCGCCTGTGGAATGAAGTTAAATTTCATAGGGTCGTTTCCGTTATCTCCCCTTACAGCCGTGGTTAAAAGCGTCCATCCCTTGCTACTCATTTCAGCCGCCCAACCCGGATCGGTGCTTTGCAGTGATGTGGCGGCGTTACTGATATCTGCAATTCCCCATACTTCAAATTCGGAGGGGTTATTGCAGCAATCCCTGCCCGTTTCTTCTATCTGGCCAGGATTATATACTTTACCCATATCAAAAGTAAGGGTGCGTGGCAACGGGGAATTAGAGCCGTTATCGTCGCTGTGGAAAATGTTAGGATATCCCTGTGGCCCTACACTGCCATCCCATAATTTGCTGACACGGGTATCCGACTGGTAGATGCCCATATCATTCGGCAGGTCGTGTTCCTGGAACAGGCTTTTATCGCAGGCTACCAGTTTGTAGATGTCGGGGAAAGTATCGTAACTGTTGGTATAAAAAGTATCCAGGGCGCCCCTGGACGGGATATAGGATGATTGATAAGTTACCGGTTGCCCGGCTTTATAGCCCGGTATATTAACAGAATCCTGGTTGCCGGCAATGGTGGCTATGGCTGCTGCGCCAGAAGCATTGGTATATTTAATAGTAGTACTGATATTAATCGTATCGGGCACGGCAAAGAACAGGGTTACAGAACCGTCGTCACGTATTTTATATGGTGTAGCAGCATCAGGCAGGCGGTTGTGAAGCGTGCTTTTATAGATGTTGCCATACACATGCGCGTTGTCTATTTCCGTTACAATAGACCGGTTACCGGCGGCATCGTATGAATACAGGAAAAACGTATAGGCGTACTCGTTCAAACCACTGATCAGGCACTTTACCGTGTCTGAAGGATCATGTGAAGTAGCATTGATGGTTACAGAATCCTGGCGGTTGTTCCAGAACAGCACATATTTGCTGATACCGGGATCCGGACTGGGTTTCCAGGCAATGGCGAGGCGGCCGTTGCCCGGAAGTATGGTAATGCCTGATACCGTACCCGGATACTGGACTTCCATATTGCCCAGGAAGTCGCGGAAATCAGTGGCCTTCCGTGTACAGGCTATGAAGAAAAATAAGCCGCAAAGTGGTAAGAGGAGTTTTGCAGCAACAGGATATTTTCTCATCTCTTTATATTTTT
>NZ_DATMTE010000073.1:0-3212 GCF_035564935.1 Chitinophaga sp.
GGGGAGAAGCGGATGCGCTATATCTCGGAGGTGGGCATAGCGGTAAATTTTTTGAATCGCTGCTACGCGCGGAAGGGGTTCCGGGGACGCTTGTTCCCATTGCCGGTCATACCAGGGAGAACCTGATCATTACGGATAGCAGCAGCGGCGCACAGTACCGCCTGAACATGCCGGGGCCGGCAGTTGATACCTATGAGTGGCAGCACCTGCTGGAAATAATCCGCCAAACGGAGGGGATAGATTATCTTGTTGCCAGCGGCAGTTTATCTCCCGGAATACCACCTGATATATTTGCCTCTTTCAGTGCTATAGCAGCCATTAAAGGAGCCCGCTTCATTGTTGATACTTCAGGACAGGCACTAAAGGAAGCACTGAGGGAAGGCGCATATCTTATAAAGCCTAATGTCAGGGAGTTAGCCAGCTTTGTAGGAGCAAGTACGCTAAGTACCAACGAAATTGCTGATGCAGCTAAAAAAATCATCAGCAGCCACCGGAGCCAGGTAGTGGTAGTATCGATGGGAGAAGCCGGAGCAATGCTGGTAACAGCCGGTTTATCAGTAAAGATCCCGGCGCCCGTGGTTCGCAGGGTAAGCACAGTGGGCGCGGGCGATAGCATGTTGGCTGGTATTGTTTACAGCCTGAATGCCGGGAAGGATATTCTTGAGGCGGTCCGGTTCGGAGTTGCCTGTGGCACCGCCGCCACATTAAGCCCGGGTACTGCTTTATGTAAAAAGGCAGATGCGCTGGTGCTTTTTGAAGAAATTTGCAGGAAACAGTCTTTGACCGCGGGTACTACGAAATGAAAGCAAGCGGAATCAGTAGAGCATTTAAAAGATTAGGCCCCGGTCTTATTACCGGCGCCAGTGACGATGATCCCTCAGGAATTGCTACCTACTCCCAGGCCGGCGCCAGCACAGGGCTTTCCACCTTATGGACGGCCCTGCTTACTTTTCCTATGATGGCGGCCATACAGGGGATGTGCGCCAGAATAGGGCTTGTAACTTCTCAGGGGCTTACAGCTACGCTCAGGCAGTATTATCCAAAACCGATTCTGTATGGTATGCTGCTTTTTAGTTTCCCGGCTATCACCTTGAATATCGGAGCCAATATCCAAGCCATGGGGGCAGTTTGCCATATGATATGGCCCGTTGTGCCCGTGCCTGTATTTTGTGTGGGACTTACATTTTTGCTGATGGTGGTTATTATACGTTATCCCTATCAGAAAATTGCAATGATCCTGAAGTGGCTTTGTATTTCCCTGTTATTATATATCCTGGTTCCTTTTATGGTGGATCAAAACTGGAAACAGATCGCAAAAGATACATTCGTTCCAGTCATACATTATGATAAAGAATTTCTTTCTATTATCGTAGCTATACTGGGAACTACTATATCTCCTTATCTTTTTTACTGGCAAGCCAATATGGAGGCGGAAGACAGGCTGCATAACAATATAATTGTGGTAGATAAGACGATATTAAATAACATGAAGATGGATGTAAATACCGGCATGCTTTTTTCCAATATTGTGATGTTTTTTATTATTCTTACTACCGGCACTGTACTTTATCCGGCAGGCATCCGGCAGATTGATACCGTAGATCAGGCCGCAATAGCGCTTCAGCCACTGGCAGGTAAACTTACTTACCTGATCTTTGCCTCGGGAGTGCTTGGAACAGGGTTACTGGCAATTCCGGTGCTGGCCGGAGCCCAGTCGTATATGTTGGCGGAAACACTTGGATGGGCAGAAGGACTGGATAAAAAATTTGCTCAGGCAAAACCATTTTATATCTCTATCATTATTTCGCTGCTGACAGGTTTGCTGCTCCAGTTTTTATCTGTAAGTCCCCTCAAGGCATTATTGTACACGGCTATTGCCTATGGTTTAACGGCGCCTGTTTTAATTGCTGTTATTTTACATATTGGGAACAATAGAAAAATAATGAAGGAGAATACCAATTCATGGCTCTCTAACCTTTTAGGTATTATAACGTTAATAATAATGACCGTAACAGCAGCCGCATTAATCTGGTTCCTGAGGTAGGAGAAAACTGATTCCCATTCTTTAATCAAAAAAGTTATTATAATGACTACCGTAAGTATGCAGGCAATGGTACTGGAAAAGCCGGGCGCCTTACTTCAGCTTAAAACGCTTCCTGTGCCGGCGCCAGCTGCCGGGCAGGTGTTAATAAAAGTGGCTGCCTGCGGGGTTTGCCGAACGGATCTGCACATACTTGACGGGGATTTGCCCACAATAGTGTCACCCATCATTCCCGGTCATGAAATAGTAGGAGAGGTAGTAGCGCTCGGAGATGGTGTCACGTTGCTGCGGCAGGGCGACAAAGTAGGGGTACCCTGGCTGGCATACGCATGCGGGCATTGTAAATATTGTGCACAGGGACAGGAAAATTTATGTGAAAACGCGTTGTTTACGGGATATTCCGTAAATGGGGGCTATGCAGAGTATACTGTTGCCTGGGAAGCATTTTGTGTTCGAATGCCCGTAATTTACAGCAACGCGTCCGGAGCGCCCATGTTGTGCGCCGGGTTAATTGGTTTCCGTTCCTGGCGCATGGTGAATGAACATGCACAGCATATTGGTATTTATGGTTTTGGCGCCGCAGCCCATATCCTCACCCAGGTCGCAAATTTTCAATATAAATCTATCTATGCCTTTACTAAACCGGATGATGGCGCCGGTCAGCAATTTGCACTGGAAATGGGCGCCATATGGGCCGGCAGTTCACTGGAAGCCCCACCCGTAAAACTGGATGCAGCTATTATTTTTGCACCGGATGGAAGCCTGGTACCATTGGCATTATCTCATCTTGACAAAGGAGGAATTGTAGTATGTGGTGGAATTCATATGAGCCGCATCCCTGGTTTTCCCTACAGCATGCTCTGGGAAGAAAGAACTGTGAAGTCAGTAGCAAACCTCACACGCGACGATGCGGCGCTTTTTTTTAAAATAGCGCCGCAGGTGCCGGTTACCACATCCACCCAACTTTTTCCCTTACACCAGGCTAATGAGGCGTTGGAGAACCTGCGGGCCGGGAAAATCAGGGGCGCTGCTGTGTTGGTAATGCCGTAGCATATATTATCAGCCAGCCTGAAGGAATCTGTAGATGGGGCTGCTACCATGGTGTTCTTTCAGATTAACATCATGAACTACCAGGTATTCTATAATATTTCGCAAATTAACCGCGCCCCCG
>NZ_DATMTE010000074.1:0-7609 GCF_035564935.1 Chitinophaga sp.
TTGATGATAAAGTCGTACCAGTCGAAACTCCTGTATCCTTTTTCTGTTCCGGCTTTCCATTTTTCCAGCTCTTCCCTGGTGATGTCTGTATGCGGGTTCTCGTCATTCATTTCTGCATCTGCTTTACCCAGCATCCATTCATAGGCGTTTACTGTTTTGGGGAACCTGGACCAGTTCTGCCATCCCGTATAGGCGTCTACGTTAATCGTATTTCCCGCGCCCATTTTACCTCTTTTGGTAGTTACCACCACTACCCCATTTGCGGCCCTTACCCCGTAGATGGCTGCAGAAGCATCTTTAAGCACGGTAATGCTTTCAATGTCGTTGGGGGAAATGTTATTAAACTGGCCTGCATCTTTCTGTATCCCGTCAATTACATACAGGGCATTTCCGAAGTTACGGATCTGGATGTTGGCGCCTGCACCGGGCCGGCCATCGGGCATACGGAAAGACACACCGGGAATTTTACCCGCCAGGGTAGCGCTCACGGTAGAGGCATGCACTCTTTCCAGATCTTTGCTGGTAACGCCGGAGATAGCGCCTGTGAGCGATTCTTTCTTTTGTGTACCGTACCCCACCACTACTATTTCTCCCAATCCTTTGCTATCAGTTTCCAGTTGTACGTTCACCACTTTTTTACCGCTGAGCGGCACTTCCTGTTTTAAAAATCCTACATAAGAAAATACCAGTACAGCGTTATTTTCAGGAACAGAGAGGGAATAATTACCGGCGCCATCAGTAGCGGTTCCTTTGTTGGTACCTTTTACATTCACCGTTACGCCTACTAATGGTATCCCTTTATCATCTGTTACCTTACCGGTAATCACCATATCTGCAGGGGCAGCATGGGCTACCAGACCAAGGGAAAGTAACAATACCGTAAACAGCCGGCAATAGCGGCCCGGTATCACTTTCCGGATTGAATCGCGGAAACGTAATCGTTTTTTCATAACAAATTTTTGTGTGGTCTTTTTAAATTATCAGTCTTACATAACTGTCGTTTTGGTTGAATATGCCCAGGGCTGTTGCTCACTTCACTACCGGAAATGCTACGATTCTCACCTTGGTGCATCCATAGGGCACCAGGGTAATATTGGTTTCTTTATCACTTACTTTGCCTTTATAAATACCGTTCCTGTCTGTTACAGGTTGCGGTGCTACATCATCTACAAGTTTCCATTCAGGAATTTGTTTACCTGTGGTGGTAATTGCTACAGGGGCGTTTGCCAGGTTCCATACAAATGTGTCTGTTACAGGTTTTACGGTGCTAACCTGCAGGTATTTAGCCGGTTCGCGGATAATCTTTTCCGGCAGGCCGTAGTTCCATTCTCCTTTGGGGTAAACGCTGAAGTAATCGCCTTCTGCTTCATCATGACCTTTTTCCCATTGCTCTTCTAACTTCAATGCATATACGAGTGGTCCTCTTTCTACAGTACGTGAATTACGGCCCCAGTTGGAAGTACGCACCTGCATAGGCAGTTGCAATACCAGCTGGTCGTTGTTGTTCCAGTTGCGGTTTACGGTAATTACCTGGCCACCTTTTGCGGTGCGCAGCTTTTCACCGTTGAGCAGTACAGTGGCCTCATCGCACCATGCGGGGATGCGCAGTTCCAGTGGAAATGCAACGGCTTTTTGTGTGCCTATGCGGAAATGCACCTGGTCTTCAAAAGGATAACCCGTCACTTCGCGGATGGTAACAGGCGTATTATTCTTACCCACTTTTGCAGTCACTTCATTAGGGCTGTAAGTAAGTGCCGCCAGGCCATTGCCGGCAGTGCCGTACCAGAGATGTGTGGCAAATTTTGTCCAGCCCTGGTGCATATTGGCCAGGCAGCAGGTGTAACCGCTGCGCATACCCAGTACATTGTTCATTTCCCTGTCGAACGGCAGCGAGAAATTGAATACGCCTCTTTTGATATTTACCTGGTTGGCTACCTGGAAATATTGTTTGTTGTTGTAATCGTCTGTGGTTTGGGTGGGTAATGCGTTAAAGGTCATTCGTTCCAGTGCATCCATGTATAAGGGATCACCGGTAATGCCGATGATTTCTTCCAGGGAAAACATCGCCTCTACCACCGCGCATAATTCCGTTCCCTGCGTAGGTGCGTTACCGTGAAGATCTTCGTCTGCAGAAAAGATGCCCATTGGCAACCCGTGCAGGTTCATCAGATCGGTAAACCCGGTATGCAGCTCCTGCAGGTATTTTTTGTTGCCGGTGCGTTGGTAATTCATCACCGGGTCTTTCAGGCCCATGCCTACGTTCACGCCGTGACGACGCATCCAGTGCTGGTCGTTCTGTTGTGCAGCGGCGTCTATTACCCAGCTGCGGTTGCCCAGCCAGCTGCTCCAGGTGAAAGCCTGTGATTGCAGCAGGGCGGCCAGTTCCAGCAGCTTTTTATCTTTATTGATACTATACAGCCATTGTGCTACCATTACATTTTCGGCGCCCCTGGAGGTGGCCCATTCTGTCCATTTACCAAGCGGGCAGGTTTTTAACACCTCCAGCTGATAATGAAAATACCGCGTCATAAAAGGTAAAACACGGGTATCATTTGTGGCCGTATAATATTGTTGCAGTACTTTCAGCATTACCATCTTTGGCCACCAGTCGTCGCCATCTGCAGCATTGCTAACGCTAATGGGTATATTTTTTTCCCGTTCCACTTTAGTGATGGGGCCAAAATAACCGGAAGGGCGCTGGTGGTCCAGGGTCCAGTTGATATAGCGGAGTACTTTGTTTTTCAGTGTGTCGTCGTTGAGCAGGTAAGCCAGCGGCACTGCGCCATCCAGCCAGTAGGGAGTTTCTTCCCAGCCATCGCCTTTCCCGCCAAGCCAGCCGTTGTCGTTCTTCACTTTGCCGTATACTTCATCGAGATGGCCGCTGGTACCGTTGCGCATGATCTGCAGCTGGTGCAACAACCATCCCTGCGGCTTTACGGCGCCCAGTGGCAATGTTGTATACACCGGTGCTACAAAAGTGTCGGCCCTGGCGCCCGGCAGATGCGCAGCATCCGCCGGGATAAGACCAGCAAAAAAAGCAGAAAGCATCAATAAGCCAAACAACTTTCGCTTTTTCATTATTATGGTTTTATAGTTACCAAAGCCGGGTTATATAACTTCTGATGAATCACTTTCAGTTTTTCTACCGGCATCTTCTGTACTTTGCGGTCGTAGGTCATCAGCCCGTTTGTTTCCACTTCCACATCAGTGGTCTGGGTGTAAACGGCGGCAGATAATCCCTGCCTGATCAGCGTTTCCAGGCGGTCGGTAAACCCACTGTACCGTTTAAACAGATCTTCTTCATTTTTGAAGCTCTGGTAACCCCAGTTATCTTTCTGTTGCCATACATGTCCGTTCACCGGCAAACCGAGTCCACCAAATTCACCCAGCACGATGGCGCGTTTGTCGCCATAGATAGCAGGATCCGGCATTGCAGGTTCAGGATAGTTATGCAGGTCAATGATATGGCCTACAGGATAGAAGTTACCTCCACTGGCGGTATTCACGAGGCGGGAAGGATCTTTCTTCATGGTCCATTCTGCAATTTCCACTGTTTTGAATTGTCCCCATGCTTCGTTAAACGGTGTCCATACTACAATAGAAGGATAGTTGTATAGTTCGTCGATGATACTGTTCCATTCCTTGCGGTAGTAGCCTTCTGATTCAGCGGAACGTTTCTGGTCGGAACCGCGGCCAATGATACCGGGGCGTGGCTCCCAGCCGTTTCCAAGATCGCCGCTTGGCATATCCTGCCATACCAGCATTCCCAGCTGATCGCAGTAATAATACCAGCGCGCCGGTTCTACTTTAATATGTTTCCTGATCATATTAAAGCCCATGGCTTTGGTTTGTACGATATCATACTTCAATGCTTCATCGGTAGGAGCAGTGTATAAGCCGTCGGGCCACCAGCCCTGATCCAGCGGGCCGTACTGGAATACGAATTTGTTATTCAGCAGCATACGCTCTATACCATTGGCATCTTTACCAATAGAAGATTTGCGCATGGCAAAATAGCTTTTCACTTCATCGATCACTTTACCTTTACGTGTAACCGTGAGCGTGAGGTTATAGAGGAAAGGGCTTTCGGGCGACCATAATTTAGGCGATGCTATTTTCAGTACAGCATTATCGCCGCTGATCACGCCTTCGGCTACTTTGGTACCGCCGTCGTAAGCGGTTACCTTTACTTCATCGCCTGCTTTTGCGTTTTCCACATTGGCGGCTACAGTAAGTGTTTGCTGGTCGATATCAGGTGTTTGTTTGGTAGATGCGATATAGGTATCAGCCACGGCTTCTACCCATACTGTTTGCCAGATACCGGTTACGGGCGTATACCATATTCCTTCCGGGCGCTTTACCTGCTTACCTCTTGGCTGGTCTCCATCATCAGTGGGATCCCATACTTTTACCACGATCTCCTGCTTACCTTTTTTCACCAGGGAGGTAATATCGAAGGTGAAAGGATCGAAGCCGCCTTCGTGGCTACCTGCTTCCTTACCATTTACATATACGGTAGTGCGCCAGTCGGATGCGCCAAAGTGAAGTAATATTCTTTTACCCTGCATGCCGGAAGGCAGCGCCAGTGTAGTATTGTACCACAGCGTACTGTCTTTTCCAACAGTACGGCCCACGCCAGACAGTGCTGATTCAACTGCAAAAGGTACCAGTATTTTACCATCCCAGGCTGCAGGTTGATTTTCTTCTTTTGCTTTGATGGCATAATTCCACAAACCATTCAGGTTTTTCCAGTTGCCGCGAACCAGCTGTGGACGCGGGTATTCTGGTAAAGTAGCTGACGGTGATACCTGTTCGCTCCAGGAGGAAGCGATCTTTCCTCCTACCATTTTCCAATCCTGTTGTTGCGCTATTGCTGTACTGCTGCCCAATCCAAGTGCCAGTGCAAAAAATAGGTACTTCTTTTTCATATATTTTCTTAAAGTGATTTTATTCTCCTGAAGGATCTTTGATCCATGTATTTATTTTCACCGGGTCGCCAAAAAACGGGGTGCCATCGGCATTCCAGCTGATCTTTTGTATACGTGGATTACGTTGGTTACCACAACCCTGGTTTGCTTTTGAGTTGGCGTGATAGATGATCCAGTCTTCCTTACCGTCGGGCGACTTAAAAAAACCGTTATGCCCTGGTGCGTAGGCGCCATTTTCCGGTTTGCTTTTCAGTACAGGATCCGGTGATTTAGTCCAGTTTTGCGGCACCATAGGATCCGCGCCGGGCTTCAATTTCATGATGCCGAGTGTATAGTTCTCCGTCCAGCAGCCGCAGGCGGAGAAAACCAGGAATACATCCCCTTTTTTATTCAGGAGGATTTCCGGTCCTTCATTGATACCGTTTTGTTCCCACGGGTATTGTGGTGCGGATATCTCCACTTTTTCAGCGGCCAGCGTCCACGGATCTTTCATAGGAGCGATATAAAGTCGCTGTACGGCATCTTTTCCGTTATGCCCGCTCCAGATAAAATAATAGCGTTTCTTATATTGAAAAACGGTACCATCAATGGCGAAGTGCTGCGGGTGAACGGGATCTGCAATTTGTCCTTTATCCGTCCAGTTGCCGGTGATAGGATCTTCTGCAGTATTTTCCAATACGAAAGTATGCTGCGGATGAATACTGTCTGATGATCCTGCGGTATAGTACACATACCACTTCCCGTTGAGGCGGTGCAGTTCAGGCGCCCAGATATCCCTTGCATTGGGGCCTTTGGCCGGCGGCCTCCAGATCACTTTTTGGGCTGACTGGGCCAGGGCCGACATACTTTTTGTTTTTCTCATTACCAGGCTATGGCCGTTGGTGTGCATATAATAATATGCACCGTTGTGTCTTACCACCCAGGGATCAGGGCCGGAGGCCAGTAAGGGATTCTTGAACATACCAGTGGTATCCGCAGTTGTTGCGCGGCATAAACCACTGATGAACAGACAAAATATCAATGAAAGTAGTTGGCTACCTTTCATAACACGGATTTAGAAGATGGCTTATTTAAGCGTACATTTCACGCTTCTCAAAGAACGACTATCCACCGGATACTTGTTTGCCCATTTATCTCAATTTTTCTCGCTTTTGTATCATTTTGACTTTTAGCCGGACCGTGGTGGGTTTTAGCCGAAAAACATTAGTTTTAGGGTTTCCACTAAACAAACACATGCTAAAAATCCGCCATTATATCCTGTTCCTCCTGCTGCTGGCAAGCGAAGCGCTATGCGGGCAATCGCCCGGCTTTGTGCATTACCAGGTAGAAAACGGCCTGTCGCATAACGCCGTTATCTGCACATTACAAGACAAGCAGGGTTTTATGTGGTTTGGAACATTATATGGCTTAAACCGGTTCGACGGCTACAATTTCCGGGTATTCCGGCGAACAGAGCAGCCGGGAAGTATTGGCGGCAATTATGTGCTTTGCCTGTTCCAGGATGACGACGGGATGTTATATGTGGGATCAGACAGAGGCGTATTTGTGTATAATCCCAGCAATGAGCAGTTCCGTGAATTGAACAGGAAAGTACAGGGGGAAGTCCGTTCGATTACAAAAGACCGGCAGGGAAATATCTGGATCGTTGCTGCAGGACGCCCGTTCCGCTACCAGCCTGCTACCGGCAGCTTAACGGAAGTGCCCGGTTTTACAGATGCCACCTCTGTTTGTGTAGATGGCCAGGGGCGGGTATGGCTGGCCTCCGGCGGAGGATATATGGGCGTTTATAATTACAACAAAAATAATTTCACCACTTATTCATTGTTTTCACATTCCGGCAAACCCAATTCCTACGCCATCCAGAAAATAGTGCCTATGGGCAGCGATACCGTATGGGTGTGTACAGCGGGCCAGGGCCTGAAACTGTTCAACGCACGGACACGTACCTACGAAGATTTCTTTACCAGGGACACCACGGGCATAGAATTGTATGCCAGGGATATTATCCGCCACAACAGTGATGAATACTGGATTGCCACAGAGTCCGGCATTTATATTTATCATATTAAAACCGCTAAGGTCATCAACCTGAAAAAAAGTTATGATGATCCTTACTCCGTTTCTGATAATGCCATATATAATATTTATAAAGATAAAGAAGGCGGCATATGGGTAGGCACTTACTTTGGCGGCGCCAACTACTTTCCCCAACCTTATACTTACTTCGAAAAGATGTTCCCAAAAACGGGTGCTGCTTCTTCTCTCAGCGGTAATGCGGTGAGGGAAATACACCCCGATAAATATGGCCATTTATGGATAGGCACAGAAGACGGCGGACTGAATAAATTCACACCGGCGGACGGCCGTTTTTCTGCTATCAAACCTTTAGCTAAACATGCACCGGGATTATCACATACCAATCTTCACGGGTTGATGGTTTCAGGAGATTCGCTCTGGATAGGCACTTTCGAGCATGGACTTGATATCATGGATATTCCCAGCGGGAAATTTATCCGGCATTATGCGCCGGGCGACGGCCCGCACCAACTGCACAGTGGGTTTATTTACAGCATGCTGCGCACCCGCGATGATCATGTATTAGTATGCACCACCTGGGGTTTATATGAGTATATCCATTCCCGTGATCAATTCAATATAGTGAAAGAGGCGCCGCATTATAT
>NZ_DATMTE010000075.1:0-3158 GCF_035564935.1 Chitinophaga sp.
GTAGCCACCTACCGCAATAAGATCACTAAATTACCGGAAGAAATACTCACTTCCTATCCCGGCAACGGACAGGATAAAACCATCCTGGGACGTTCCATCAATTCCACGTTCGGATACGTAGCCGATGGCCTGTTCCGCTCACAGAAGGAAGTAGATGATTACGCCGCCCAGATAGGCAAAGGCGTGGGCCGTATCCGTTATAAAGACCTGAACGGCGACAATGTGATTGACGACAAAGACCGCGACTACATCGGGAAAGGTGATCCCGATTTTACCTACGGACTGAATGTAACACTGGAGTATAAACACTTTGACCTCACCTTCTTCCTGCAGGGAATACAAGGTATACAGGTATACAATACTTACAAAACATACACTGATTTTGCTTCCATATGGCCGGGCACTAACTGGGGGGCACGTACGCTGGACGCATGGACACCACAAAATCCAAATGCTTCCATTCCAGCGCTCACACTGGTAGACCGTAACAACGAGAACCGTACCTCCACCTATTTCCTGGAATCAGGTTCTTATCTCAAACTGAGGAATCTGCAGCTGGGATATAGTTTCCAGCACCTGTTCAGCAAGCGTTTACAAACAGCACGGGTATACCTGCAGGGCAGCAACCTGCTCACCTTTAAAAACAAAGGCTTTACTGCCACCGATCCCGAGAATCCAAACAATGCGTATCCCATCCCGGTGATAGGCACTATTGGCTTCAACCTGTCTTTTTAAACACTTAACACTGCCATCATGAAGTACACAAAATATATGCTTTTACTCAGCTGCCTGTTGCTCGGTGCATGCAGCAAATTCCTGGATCAGGCGCCACAGGGCGTTATTTCAGGCGATGACCTCAATTCGCCGGCCAACCTGGAAAAAATGGTCACCGCCGCCTATGCATCGCTGGGCAATGATCACTACACCGCTCCTTATTCCAGTATGTGGCCTTATGGCAACATCCGCAGCGGCGACGCCTACAAAGGCGGCGATGGCGCCGGCGATATCAGCGACTTTCATTTCTACGAAACCTTTTCCCTGAACAGGATCGACAATGGCTCTTCTGATTTGCTGTGGTTCCGCCTGTATGTATGCATAGGCCGTGTAAATGATGCGCTGGGCCGTTTGAACAAGGCGAACGAAAATGATTTCCCCGAAAAAACAGTGCGGCAGGCGGAAATGAAATTCCTGAGAGGGCATTATTATTTCCTGCTGAAAATATTGTTCAAATACGTTCCCTACATCGATGAAAATGCGCCAAAGGCAAGCTATGATACCATTTCCAACCGCACTTACTCCAACGTGGAACTATGGACGAAGATCGCAGATGATTTCACTTTTGCCGCTTCCCATCTCCCCGATATACAACCACAAATAGGAAGAGCCAATAAATTTGCTGCAAAGGCCTACCTGGCTAAAACACTGTTGTATGAAGCCTATAAGCAGGATGAGAATAATAACGTAACGGCTATTGATGCTACGTTGCTGCAACAGGTAAATTCATTGTGCGATGAAGTGATTAACTCCGGTAAATACCAGCTGGCCATTGATTATGCCAACAATTTCCTGTCGAAAAGTGAGAATGGATCGGAATCTGTTTTTGCTATCCAGTATTCAAAAGATGATGGTACGCCCAAAGGCCGCCTTGATTACGGTCATGCGCTGGATTATCCTATGAACCAGGACTATGGCTGTTGCGGATTTCATTCGCCCAGCAGCAACCTGGTGAATGCCTTCCAAACAAGCGCCAACGGGCTGCCCCTGTTTGAAACATTCAATAATGCGAACATTGCTACAGAAGCAGATTTTCATACCCATACTTTTGATCCGCGGTTGGATCATACCGTAGCTATTCCCGGGCATCCGTATAAGTATGATCCTGCATTTATTTACCAGCGTGCCTGGGCGCGTGCACCTGAAGTATATGGTAGTTACCTTAGTTTGAAAGAAGCCGTATTGCCCAATGATGCTACCTTTCAGAAGGTGCCGCCTTTTATGTCGAGCTCCAAGAACTGGGAAATTATCCGTTATGCTGATGTATTGTTATTTAAAGCAGAAGCATTGATAGAACTGGGTCGTGCTGCGGAAGCGCTGCCGCTCATTAACCAGGTGAGGGAAAGGGCTGCCGCCAGCACCAGTTTGTTAAAACAGGCAAATGGTACTTTCTCTTCCAGTTATAAAATGAATACTTATCAGCCCGGCGTTAATTGTACCTGGACCACCGATTTTGCACGCCAGGCCCTGCGCTGGGAACGCCGCCTGGAATTTGCCATGGAAGGTTCCCGCTTTTTTGACCTGGTACGCTGGGGTATTGCAGGGGATTATCTCAATGCTTATTTTGCCGTGGAAAAAACACGCCGGGCTCACCTGAATGATGCTTCCTTTAAAAAAGGCAGGGATGAATACCTGCCTATACCATTAAACCAGATTAACTACAGCAAAGGGTTATATAAACAAAACACCGGCTGGTAAAATAAAATATCATTGTTATGAAGAAGAAACTTTTTTCCATATTACTGGCAGGATTACTACCCGGATGGCTATACGCACAGGACAATGCCACGCCTACCCCTCAATGGCGACCGGTGTATCACTTTACCGCGCCTAAAAACTGGCTGAACGATCCCAATGGATTAATTTACCTGGATGGAGTATATCATTTGTACTACCAGCACAACCCTTTTGAAAACAAATGGGGACACATGAGCTGGGGGCATGCCACCAGTAAAAACCTGCTGCATTGGAACCACCTGCCGGTGGCTATCACCGAAATAGAAACAAAAGATACCACTACCTGGATCTTCTCCGGCTCGGCGGTATTGGATGAACATAACAGCAGCGGTTTTGGACGGAACGGGAAAGCCCCCGTGGTGGCTATTTATACCGCCGATCAGCCAAAACAGCAAAAGGAATCACAGTTTATTGCCTATAGCAACGACGGAGGTTTAACCTACACCAATTATGCAGGCAATCCCGTGGTGGATATCCACAAAAAAGATTTCCGCGATCCCAGCGTCATCTGGCTGGAAGACCAGCATAAATGGCTTATGACAGTAGCCGTGCCCGCCGAACATAAAGTTCAGTTCTATGCGTCTGCCAACCTGAAGAACTGGGAGCTGCTGAGTGAGTTCGGCAACCAGGGCGATACCCGTAAAATA
>NZ_DATMTE010000076.1:0-9501 GCF_035564935.1 Chitinophaga sp.
CTTCTTTAACCTGTTCTTATATACCCAGTAAAACACGATAGGGAATGTAAAAAGATTAAAAAAAGTATCCGTGATCAGGCCTCCGATAACGACACGGGCCAGCGGCCGCGCAGTTTCGGAACCAATCCCCATACTGGTAGCTGCCGGCAACAATCCGATCGCCGCCATCATTGCTGTCATGATCACCGGACGTATCCTGGATTCCACTCCTTCCAGGATGGCGGCAGGCAGGTTGAAATGCGCGCCGCTCTGCAGGGTACGTACATTCGTTTTGAACTTCGACAACAGGATCACCCCATTCTGCACACAGATCCCAAACAAGGCGATAAAACCAATTCCGGCAGATATACTGAAGTTCATCCCCGTAAGCCAAAGCGAGAAAATACCCCCGATAATCGCAAATGGTACATTGTTCAGCACCAGCAACGCATCTTTCACCTTGCCAAAAAGGATAAACAGGATCAGGAAAATCAATAATAAACTAATAGGTACTACCTGCATTAACCGTTTGGTAGCCCGCTGCTGGTTCTCAAAATCACCTGCCCACTCCAGGGAATACCCCTTCGGCAAAGTGATCTGTTCATTCACCTTCTGCTGCGCTTCCGCAATAGTACTTCCCAGGTCCCTGCCCCGCACGGAAAATTTAATCGCCCCATACCGCATATGCTTATCCCGGTAAATCATACTGGGCCCCACTATATGCTCCATCTCCGCGATCTCCTTCAGCGGGATCTTATTACCACGTATAGTCGGTATCGTTAGATTGCCGATAGACACCTCGCTTTCCCGGAAGCTCCCGGGATACCGTATACGAAGATCAAAGCTCTTCTCTCCTTCATATATCCTGGTAGCTGCCTTCCCGCCAATGGCCATCTCTATTACAGAATTGGCATCTTCCGTGGTAACCCCGTACAGCGCCATCTTCTGCTGGTTCAGGTTAATGCGCAGCTCCGGCTGACCAATATTCCGTAATATCCCCAGATCCTCAATACCATGTACCCCCTTCAGGATCTTCTCTATTGATTCTTCTTTGCCTTCTATCACCTTAAAATCATCTCCAAATAACTTTACTACAATAGCACCTTTTACACCTGAAACCGCTTCCTCTACATTATCCATGATCGGTTGGGAAAAGTTCAGAGTAATACCGGGAATACCATCCAGTTTCTCATTCATCAGCGCTATCAGCTGCGCTTTCGATATTCCGCTCTTCCACCCGCCCTGCGGGTAAATATCCACGTGAAATTCGATATTATAGAACCCCGTAGCATCAGTGCCATCATTCGGCCGGCCCGTTTGAGACATTACCTGCTTTACCTCCGGGAACGTGAGCAGCTTCCGCCTGATATCATTGGCCACCTTTACCGACTCCTCCAGCGATGTACTCAACGGCCCCGTAGCCCTGATATAAATAGCTCCTTCGTTCAGCTGCGGCAGGAACTCCGTTCCCAGGAACCTGAAGCAGTATAACCCGAACGCCAGTACGATAAGTGACACGGTAAAGGCTACACGACGATGCCTGAAACAATAATTGAAGATCCGCAGTGTTATACGGTTAATAAACGCCAGGAAAACATTAGGCTTCTCCTTTACATTTTTCCGGAGCAATATACTGGCCAGTGCCGGCACCAGGGTAAACGTAAGGACCAGGGCTCCCAGTAACGCAAACCCCAATGTCCATGCAAGCGGGGAAAACATCTTCCCTTCTACTTTCTCAAAAGTAAAAATGGGCAGCAATCCGGTAATAATGATCAGCTTTGCAAAAAAGATCCCCTTGCCGTTCTCCAGGCAGGCTTTGCGGATCATTCCCGCCTTACTCAGCTTATTAAACCGGTCCATTCCCACGTTATGCGCCTTCCTGTCAAGTACCACGAAAATCCCTTCCATCATTACTACCGCTCCATCTATAATGATCCCGAAGTCGATCGCCCCCATCGACAATAAATTAGCACTCATCCCTTTGATCCGCAAACAAATGAATGCAAACAACAGCGCCAGCGGAATCACTACAGATACGATCACCGTAGTACGCCAGTCGGCCATGAACAGGAATACGATCACCGTTACAAAAATGATTCCCTCCAGCATATTATGCAAAACAGTATGCGTGGAAAAATCGATCAGATCCTCCCGGTTATAAAATGGCTTTATCTTTACGTCATCGGGCAAAATACGTGTATTCAGCTCCGTTATCTTTTGTTTCAGCGTCTCAATCACTACGGCAGGGTTCTCTCCTTTCCGCATCACCACAATACCTTCCACTACATCATAGTCCTGGTCGCGCCCCACCTGCCCCAGCCTGGGCAGCGCCGATATGCTTACATCGGCTACATCCTTTACCAGTATGGGCGTACCATTGATATGATCTACAATAATATTCCTGATCTCATCTGTGTTGTTGAGAATACCGATCCCTCTTACCACGTACGCCTGTGCATTTTTTACAATCACATCGCCTCCTACATTGATATTGCTTTTAGACAATGCCTGGTACATTTCCTGCGCTGTAATATCATACTGCACCGCCTTATCGGGATCAATAGTTACCTGGTAACTCTTTACCTCTCCCCCAAAGCTTACAATATCGGCCACACCCGGTACCGATAACAGGTTCCGCTCAATTACCCAGTCCTGCAGGGTTTTCAGCTCCGCCACCGATAACTTGCTGCTCTGAAGGGTATAACGGTAAATTTCCCCGGTGGGGCCATACGGCGGCTCTATTTCGGGATCTACCCCATCCGGCAGTGAGGCCGATGTGATGTTGTTATTGATCTGTTGCCTGGCAAAAGTATCGTCTACCCCGTCGTCAAAGATCACTTTCACTACAGATAATCCAAACAAGGAAGAGGAACGGATATGCGTTTTCTTCTGGGCCCGGTTCATGGCGATTTCTATCGGCCTTGTTACAAATTTCTCTACCTCTTCTGCACTCCTGCCCTGCCATTGCGTGATAATAGTGACGGAAGTATTGGTAACATCAGGAAAGGCGTCAACACCAATTTGTTTAAAGCTGATATAGCCTGCAACAGCCAATACCCCGGTAGCAAAAAAAATGAAGTATTTATTGCTTAAAGAAAAAGCGAGTACACGCTTAATAAATCTGTTCATGATACTGGCCTTTACTGCTGATCCTTCAGCGTTTCATAAATGAATACCTGCCGGGAAGCTATCACCCGGTCGCCCTCATGCAAACCGGCGCTGATATAGGCCCGCCCCTCACTGGTTTTCTCTATCTTCACTTCTCTTACTGTTACCCCGTACTTCGCATTGGAACAAACCAGCACATAATATTTGTCGTGATCAAAAATGATCCCCCTCGATGGAATGCTTACCGTATTACTATCGGAATAACGGTTGGCTTTCACGCGCACAAACATTTCAGGCTTCAGCAGGAAACCCGGATTATTCACTACTACCCGGGCTTTCATTACTTTGTTTTCAGGATCCAGTACATTGTAGATTTTATTAATAGTACCATAGAAAATTCTATCGGGGTAAGACAAAGTGCTCATCTGTACTTTATCTCCTTCCCGGATGCCAGCAATGTCTGATTCGAAGATGTTGATCATCGCCCACACATTATTAAGATCCGCTATCACGAAAATGGGATCGGTGTTATCCGGCCGCCACTGCATACTTTCTGCCGCCCGTTTGCTGATCACAAATCCCGGCACCGGCGCTTTTACTGCGTAATCCGTACGATGCCCGCCCCCGTTGATTTCCAGGATGGCCTGTGATTTATTATAAGCGGCAACGGCCTTGTCATAAATACTTTTGGCTTCTTCATATTCCCGCAGGGAGTTTAATCCACTCTTGTAAAACGATTCCGCTACTTCCATATTCCTCCTGGCAGTTTCCATATCGTTCACGGATATACGCTGATCTGCCGTAAACCCCGCCATCTCGGGACTTTTAATAATAGCCAGCACCTGGCCCTTTTGTACAAAATCGCCGGAGTGGACCTTTATTGCCGTAACAATGCCGCTCACCATCGGGAAAATACGCGCGGTCTTATCTTCGTTCTCAGTGATCTTACCGGTAAGCAGTATTTCACTTTCAACAGGCCGGGCGGTAGCGGTATCAACTACCAGCGTGCGGAGCAAAGAGTCTGAAATCGTCCATGGATGCGGCGCTTCAGGCGCTGCTTTGCTGCCGCAGCTGGTGATGATACTACTAAGGGATATGATGATAACAATTGCAGGTATATAACTTTTTACTGAATATTGCATGTCAAGAAGATTTATCAGGGATGAAAAACAGGCGTACCGGTACTGAAATTGAGTGACTCCAAGGCATGCAGGCGATCGTATTTCAGCGCGTTCATTTTAAGAACATTGTTCCGGTAAGCATCGTACAGATCAATAAATTCCAGCAACCCGATATTATGAAGCCGGAAATTCTTCTCTACTTCGCTCATCATGGTGGTGTACTCCTTCTCAAACCCGGGATCAAACTCACTCACCAGCCGCTCTGTTTGCAGCGCCAGGCGGTAACTGTTCATCACCTCATGCGCCAGTTCATCTTCCTGTCCTTCCAGCTGCAGCTTGCTGCTTTCCACTGCTGCCCTGGCAGTTTTTATATTCCCCTGGTTCCGGTTAAAAAAAGGCAATGGCATGGATACGCTCAGTCCATTATAATTACGCTCAAAGTTGCCCTGCTTATCGTACGAAAAGCCGAGCTGCAGGTCGGGCACGGCCATCGATTTCTGCAGCCGCAGGTTCAGGTGGTTATAGTTCACGGTTTCCTGCGCTATCTTCAGATCGTAGCGGTTTTCCCTTGCGGTATCCAGCAGCGACTGGTAACTGTAAGCCAATGCCTGTGGCTTTTCCCCCGCGCCTTCCGGCAACACCGGCCGGATCACTATGCCTGGCGGTACTCTCATCAGCAAGGCCAGGTCCGACTGTGTTTGCAGTATATCCTGTTGCAAGGATAAATGGTCGTGTTGCAGGTCGTACAGCATAGATTTGATACGCACCACTTCTTTTGGCGCAATATTCCCCCTGGCCTGCTGTGCGGTAAATGCGGTTACTACTGTTTGCAAGAATGCAATCTGGCTGGCGAAGGTTTCGAGCGACTGCTGTTTATAATAGAGGTCATAAAAATTATCATGAAGAGAAAAACGCAGGGTGCGCAGCAGGTCGTAAAATTGGTATTCGCTCATCTTAACGCCGCTCTGCGCCAGCTTTACCGCTTTGTTCCGCTTACCTGCCAGTTTAAATAATTGTTGCGCCTGCAGGGTGTTCTGGCCTTCATAGGAGAAGTCGAACCACTTCCTGGTGGTATGATTATACAACCCGTTTTCAAAAGTTACCTGCGGGTTGTCGTACAGCCTGGCTGTGATCACCTCTGCTTTGGCGGAATCAATACTGTAACGCTGTGTAAGTAAAGGAACATTCTTTTGCAGGAATTGCTGCTCCGCCTGCGGCAATGTTAATGTTAGCGTGTCATTCACCTGTGCTGATACAGTATTACGGAACACGGTGGCAAACAGTACAAGCCAGGTAAGCCCTGCCAATCTATTGATCATACAACTTTTTTTCGTTGCACAAAGATGATACGGGGCTATTAGCAGCTTATTAGAATGAAGTTAAAACCGGGTTAGAATTTACCGGCAGGTGTAAAGAATATATTAAACGTAGTGCCCTGGCCTATTATACTACTCACGGTAATGGTAGCTTTGTGAAGGAGCAATATTTTTTGGGTCATGGATAACCCGATACCATACCCATCGAAGGTATGCGCGTTATCCGCCCGGTACAGGGGCATAAATATTTTTTCTGTGTCTTCCGCCGCAATGCCAATACCTTTATCACTTACAGACAGGGTCAGGCTATTGTCGCTGTAAGAAAGCAGGCAACTAACGTCACGGTTATACGAAAACTTAAATGCATTCCTGACAATGTTCTGCAACGCCAGCGTTACCAGGGAACGGTTGCCCCGGATACACAGCAGCGAAGCGTCTTCCGGCAGGCCGCTGAGTTGTATGCGCAATTGCAACGGTGGTGTTTTATGACGCCAGTATTCAGAGATCTCCCACAATAATTCGTCCAGCCGGATCAATTCGCTGTTGGCTTCCGTAAGGTTCGCATCTATTCTTGTAAGCTGTAACAATCCATCCGTGATGATCTTCAGCTTTTCGGATTCGCCCAGCAAAGTACCCAGCGTTTGTACATACTCTTCCCGGCTGCGGCTGTTCTGAAGCGTTACCTCTATCTCCCCGATAATGGTGGTTAACGGCGTACGCAGCTCATGGGAAGCATTGGACACAAATGAGCGCTGCATATCAAAAGCCTGTTCCAGGTGTTGCAGCAGACCATTGAAATTAGTGGCCAATTCATCTATTTCATCCTTATTCAATCCCTGTTGTACGCGCATATGCAGGTTATTGGAACGGATCTTCTGCACCTGCCGGTTAATGTTCTTGATAGGCTCCAGCGCCCTGCTGGCATACCATTGCCCCATCAGGAAAATGATCAGCAGCGCCACAAAAAACATAATGATCAATATCCATAAAAGATATTGCAGTTGCTGGATGCCCGCAGTATTGCGCGCGGTAACGATCACTACAAAATCGCCCTGGTTATCGGGGTAATAAATGCCCAGCCCTGATTCTTCCCGGAAGCTAAACCGGTACACTTCTTTATGACGGATAGTTTCCAGTAGCGATACCGGCCAGTTATGCTTCGTTTTTTCAATGAACACGCCCTGGTTATACTGGTCGTAAATATTACCGGATTCATCGGGTATGCGTTCCCGGTAGCTCTTCTCAATCTCCAGGAATTTCTTTTTAGTGAGCTCGTCTTTTTCCAGGTATACCTGTGCAGTTACCAGCGCACGCATCTGCAACAGCTTATAAAAGCTATTCTGGATATATTGGGCAGATAACAGGTATATCAGTACGAAAAAAACCGTAAGGATAATGCCCGAGATCAGCGTAAACTGCAGCGATAACCGGTGACGGATCTTCATAAGCTATTTCTGTTTCATCACATAACCCATCCCTACTACTGTGTGGATCAGCTTTTCGCCGGTAAAGCCCTTTTCGATTTTATTCCGGAGATAATTCACGTATACATCTATGGTGTTGGTACCTGTGTCGAACTCCAATCCCCATACGGCTTCGGAAATAAGCGCCCGGGAAAGCACCTTGCCGGTGTTGCGGAGCAGTAATTCCAGCAGTGCATATTCTTTTGCCGTGAGCACAATTTCCTGTCCTTCGCGGCTGGCGGTTTTTGTATGGGTATTCAGCTGAAGATCCGCAAACGTAAGCACCGCCTGCTCCTGGTGGAAATGGCTTTTCCGCCTGGACAATGCATTGATACGGGCTATCAGTTCAGAGAAATGAAAAGGCTTGGCCAGGTAATCATCGGCGCCTGCATTAAGTCCTTCTACAATATCCTGCGTGGCATTCAATGCAGTAAGCATTAATATGGGTACAGACATGTCCAGTGCACGCAGGTTCCGGCATATAGTAGTGCCATTGATACCCGGCAACATCAGGTCCAGCAAAATGAGATCATAGTCCTGTTCCATGGCAGCCTGCTGACCGGCAATGCCATTTGTATACACATCCACCTGGTGGTGATGCTCTTCCAATCCCCTTTTGATGAAAGCCCCCACTTTCACTTCATCTTCTATAACCAGTATTTTCATATCAAAAAATTATAAGCAATAACCCCTGCAAAAGTAGGATTGTTTACCCGCGCGGGCATTAAAGCGACATTAAAATCGATGTTTTCATGTACAATTTATCAATATCTGTTAGCTTTGCTCTCATCTAAACCGGCAACCAGATCATGCATTTACCCGTTTTAAGTACCGGCGACCTGGTGCTGCGACCTATAGAAGACAAAGATACCGCCGCGCTGTTCAGCCATTTCTCGGATGATGCGGTTACAAAATATATGGATATTGATTCCTTCACAAACATCAGTGAAGCCACCCAGATCATCCGGTTTTTCCACCAGAGCCTCGAGAAGGAAGAAGGTATGCGATGGGCCATTACACTCGCAGGGAAGGATGAACTGATAGGCACCTGCGGGTATCATAAGATCAGCAAAACACATTTCAAAGCGGAAATAGGCTACGACCTCCGGCCCTTTTTCTGGGGCAAAGGCATTATGAAAGAGGCGGTAAATGCCATGCTCTCCTATGGCTACGAAGAGTTGCAGTTTAACCGTATTGAAGCCTTTGTGGACCCTGAAAACCTGGCGTCTTCCAAGTTGTTAACCAGGTTGGGATTCCGTTACGAAGGTTTTCTGAGAGATGCTTTTTTTGAGAAAGGAAAATTTGTAAACGCGGAGCTTTACAGTCTTTTAAGAAGTGAACATACCCGTGAATCCATCTTTTAATTATTATATACTATGAGCTTACAATTCCGGCATGCCACGGAAGCCGACCTGCCACGGATCGTTGAAATTTATAACACTACCATTGCCGGCAGGATGGTAACTGCCGACACTTCCCCGGTAACTGTTGAAAGCAGGCTGGCCTGGTTTCATGCACACAACAGCACCAGCCGCCCCCTGTGGATGATTGACAGTAACGGCAACAATGTGGGGTGGATGAGCTTCCAGTCTTTTTACGGCCGCCCTGCCTACAACGGTACGGTAGAAGTAAGTATTTACCTCGACGAAAGTGCCCGCGGCAAAGGGTTTGGGAAGGAAATACTGCAATATGCCATTAGCATAGCACCGGAATTTGGTGTTCAAACCTTGCTGGGTTTCATTTTCGCGCATAACGAACCCAGTTTGAAACTGTTTATGAAGATGGGGTTTGCAGAATGGGCGCACCTGCCGGAAATTGCGGTGCTGGATGGCGTGGAAAGAAGTTTGAAAATTTTAGGAAGAAAGATCTGAACCTGCTACAATATTCCTACAGTTTTACGGGATAACTTCGGGCGGTAAACCTGGAAAATTATGTGGTGGTTTTATGCTTTACTATCCGCTTTCTTCGCGGCCTTAACTGCTATCCTCGCCAAGATTGGCGTAGCGGATATTCCTTCCAACCTGGCTACAGCTATCAGAACACTCGTAATACTGGTGCTGGCCTGGGCCATTGTATTTGCGGGAGGGGAATATAAAAGTATGGGCGCCGTTTCAAAACACGGGCTGCTATTCCTTATATTATCAGGTATCGCCACCGGTTGTTCCTGGCTTTTCTATTTTAAAGCGCTCCAGGCGGGGCAGGTTTCACAGGTAGCCCCGGTAGATAAACTCAGCGTGGCGCTCACCATTATATTATCAGCCATTTTCCTGCACGAAACCATCACTATAAAAACAGCCATCGGCGCGGGACTTATTATAGCCGGCACCTTGGTGCTTATCCTCAAATAACAGTCCCCGCGAATGTTGTCTGACTCAGGATTACACTGATTTTACTGATTAGCCTGAATTTATTTTTTTGATTTTAAAAGATTTTGGGAGATAAAAACGAGTATTCGTTTTATCTCCCAAAATCTTTTAAAATCTCCGGCTAATCAGTAAAATCAGTGTAATCCTG
>NZ_DATMTE010000077.1:0-7443 GCF_035564935.1 Chitinophaga sp.
CCGGCGGCTTTAAATGTTTTTTTTACGGTTTTAATTGTAAATGTGACAATTATTTTGTTCTTTTGAATTGCCGCAGCAAAACAGTGCTGTGATACTTGATTTTTAAAACCTCGTTATGAAGAAAAAATATCGTTATATCCGTACGGGTATCCTGGGCATGTTGCTTTCCACGCAAGCCTTACAGGCGCAGAATACAGTGACCTTTCGTACAGATGCGCCCACTCAGACCATCAACCGTAACATTTATGGCCATTTCGCAGAGCACCTGGGAAACTGTATCTATGGCGGATTTTATGTGGGAGACACTTCACATATCCCTAATACCGCCGGCGTGCGTAAAGATGTGATTGCCGCATTGCGTAAAATGAAGATCCCTAATCTCCGCTGGCCGGGTGGCTGTTTCGCAGATACCTACCATTGGAAAGACGGGATCGGACCAAAGGATAAAAGACCCACCATTGTGAATAGCTGGTGGGGTAATGTAACCGAAGATAACAGCTTTGGTACACACGACTTCCTCAACATGTGCGAGGAACTGGGCGCAGAGCCTTACCTGTCCGGCAACGTGGGCAGCGGCACTGCGCAGGAGCTGGCCGACTGGGTACAGTACACCAACTTTTCCGGTAAAAGCCCTATGTCCGACCTGCGCCGGCAGAACGGCCGCAAGGAGCCATGGAAGGTACATTTTTGGGGTGTGGGTAATGAAGCCTGGGGCTGCGGTGGTAACATGCGCCCTGAATACTATGCCGATCTTTACCGCAAGTTTGCCACTTTTATGCAAGGCAACCTGTTTCGTATTGCTTCCGGTGCCAGTGATGGCGATTATAAATGGACAGAAGTGCTCATGAAAAACATTCCCGCCAACCTGCTCGATGGTGTGGCCCTGCACCACTATTCAACAGTTGAATGGAGCCATAAAGGCGATGCCGTTGACTTCAACGAGAAACAATACTTCGCTACCATGAAATCGGCCCTGCTGATGGATACGCTGATCCGCAAGCATACCGCCATCATGGATAAATATGATCCGAAGAAGAAAATAGCGCTCCTGGTAGACGAATGGGGCGGATGGTATAACGTAGAGAAAGGAACCAATCCCGGTTTCCTCTTTCAGCAGAACACCATGCGCGATGCCATGATTGCCGGCGCTACACTGAATATCTTTAACAATCACTCCGACCGGGTACGCATGGCCAACCTCGCGCAGGCTATTAACGTACTGCAATCCGTTATCCTTACCAAAGGCGACGTGATGGTGCTCACACCAACCTATCATGTAATGGAAATGTATAACGTTCACCAGGATGCTACACTGATCCCGGTAGACATTCACTCCAACGACTATACGTTCGAAAACCAGCAGCTGCCTGCAGTTTCCGCCTCCGCTTCCAAAGATAAGAACGGCGTTACACATATTTCCCTCGTAAATATCGACGCCCACAAAACACAGGAAGTAACGCTGGATACCCGCAGTGAAGCCTATAAATCTATCAGCGGTAAATTGCTGGCCTCCGCAAAACTGCAGGACTATAACAGCTTTACAAAGCCGGATCTTATTAAACCGGTGGATTTTAAAGGCGCATCGCTTAAGAAGAATACGATCAGTGTAAAGCTGCCGCCATTTTCCGTAGTAGTGCTGGAATTAAAATAACGAATAGCGGCAGGGTGGTGTTGGCCGAACTGGAATCCGGTCTGTATACCACCCGCCGTCGTTCGTATTTTTTTTACCTTATTCAATAAGTGTCAATACAACATTAATATGACTTCATCCTGGGTAATAGGGGTAGACTATGGTACTGATTCGGTACGTTCTATCATTGTAGATGTACATAACGGGAATGAAATTGCCTCGGCTGTTTTTTATTACCCGCGCTGGAAAGACGGCCTGTACTGCAATGCAGCCCAGAGCCGCTTCCGCCAGCACCCGCTGGATTATGTAGAAGGACTGGAAACCACTATCCGTCAATGTCTCCAACAGGCGGGGCCCGGCGCTGCCGCCAATATTAAAGCCATTTCAGTAGATACTACCGGTTCCACCCCGGTAGCTGTAGACGAAACAGGTACGCCGCTGGCGCTCACCCCGGCCTTCCGCGAAAACCCGAACGCTATGTTCGTGTTATGGAAAGACCATACCGCGCTGAAAGAAGCCGCTGCTATCAACGCTACGGCCGCCACTTTCGGGGAAAATTACCTCCGCTTTGTAGGAGGCATCTATTCCTCTGAATGGTTCTGGGCAAAACTGCTGCATATTCTTCGTACAGACGAAGCCGTTAGGAACGCCACTTACTCATGGGTAGAGCATTGCGACTGGATACCGTTCCTGCTTTCAGGAGGCAAACATATCAGCCAGCTGAAACGGGGCGTTTGCAGCGCCGGGCATAAAGCGCTGTTTGCAGAAGAATTTGGCGGCCTGCCCCCGGATGCTTTCTTCACCGCCATAGATCCTTTGCTGCAGGGATTCACCCAACGGCTGTTTACAAAAACATATACCTCCGGCGAAGCCGCCGGTCACCTTTGCCCCGAATGGGCGGAACGATTAGGCCTCCCCACGAACGTGGTGATAGGCATTGGCGCCTTTGATGCCCATATGGGCGCCGTAGGCGGACAAATAGAACCTTATCACCTCAGCAAGGTAATGGGTACCTCTACCTGCGATATGCTGGTAGCGCCTATGGATGAAATGAAACATAAACTGGTGAAAGGTATCTGCGGACAGGTACCCGGTTCCGTGATCCCCGGCATGATGGGCATGGAAGCCGGGCAGTCGGCCTTCGGCGACGCCTACGCCTGGTTCAGCAACGTACTGGCGTGGCCGTTACATCAGCTTCTGCCGTCGTCTTCTCTCATTGATGCGGAAACCGCCGCCAAACTGGCGCAGGAAACTTCCGGCAGGCTCATTGCAGAACTGTCCAAACAGGCGGCGCAGATCCCGCCGGAAGAACACAGCGAGCTGGGGATCGACTGGCTCAACGGCCGCCGTACACCGGATGCGGACCAATCGCTGAAAGGCGCCCTCACCGGCCTGAACCTGGCTACCGACGCTCCCCGTATTTTCCGCACCGTGGCGGAATCTACCTGCTTTGGCGCCAAAGCCATCGTGGAAAGGTTTGAAAGGGAAGGAGTACCGGTAAAAGGATTGATAGGCATCGGCGGCGTAGCCAAAAAATCTGCCTTCATCATGCAAATGATGGCCGATGTAATGAATATGCCTATCCGTATTCACCGCTCCGAACAAACCTGCGCACTGGGCGCTGCCATGTTTGCCGCTACCGCAGCCGGGTTGTTCAACAGGGTGGAAGACGCCATGGAAGCAATGGGACAGGGATTTGAAGTGACCTATCATCCGGATACCCAACGGGCTGGCATATACGAAAACAGGTACCAGAAGTATAAAGCATTAGGCGCATTTACCTCCGCCATCACTATTGACTAATTCAGTATGCAACAGTATCAACATATCCGGCAGGCGGCATATGAAGCCAATATGCAGCTGCCCGCGCTGGGACTGGTGATCTTCACCTTCGGGAACGTAAGCGCAGCCGACCGGCAGCTGGGCGTGTTTGCCATCAAACCAAGCGGTGTTCCCTATGCGGAACTATCTCCGGAAAAAATGGTGATCGTGGATTTTGACGGTAAAACGGTTGACGGGCAGTTACGCCCCTCCTCCGATACCCTCACCCACGCCGTATTGTATAAACACTGGGAACATATAGGGGGCATTGTACATACCCATTCCACCTACGCTACCGCATGGGCCCAAAGCCAGCGGGATATCCCCATTTACGGCACTACACATGCCGATCATAACACCGTGGATATTCCCTGCGCCCCGCCCATGTCCGACGAGATGATTGCCGGCGATTACGAATACCAGACCGGCTTCCAGATCATGAACACACTGGCGGAAAGAGGACTCTCCTACGAAGAAATTGAAATGATCCTGGTAGGAAACCATGCACCCTTCACCTGGGCGAAAACTCCTGCCAAAGCAGTATACAATAGCGCCGTACTGGAATCGGTGGCTCAAATGGCGTATCTCACGGAGTCGATCAACGGCAATGCACCGCGACTGAAAGATGCGCTGATCCGGAAACATTTTGAACGTAAACATGGCCCCAATTCCTATTACGGGCAATAAACCAAGCAACATGATTAATCTGAAAAATTTCGAGATCTGGTTTGTAACCGGCAGTCAACACCTGTACGGAGAAGAAACATTGAAACAGGTAGCCGCACACAGCCAGGAAATTGCCGCTTCACTGAACGGCGATGCACGTATACCCGTTACCGTTGTATACAAACCCACTGTAAAAACACCGGATGAGATCTATGCCGTGTGCATGGAAGCGAATGCTGCTCCCAACTGTATCGGCGTAGTTACCTGGATGCATACTTTCTCCCCCGCCAAAATGTGGATCCGCGGCCTGAAAGCATTGTCCAAACCTATTTGCCACCTGCATACACAATTCAACCGCGATATCCCCTGGAGTGAAATAGATATGGACTTTATGAACCTGAACCAGAGCGCACACGGCGACCGGGAGTTCGGATTCATGATGAGCCGCATGCGTATGAACCGCAAAGTGATAACCGGTCACTGGCAGGACCCGGAAGTACTGAACGAACTGGGCGCATGGGCCAGGGTAGCCGCCGGCTGGCACGACTGGCAGGGTGCGCGCTTTGTACGCTTCGGCGATAACATGCGCTTCGTAGCCGTTACCGATGGAGATAAGGTGGAAGCAGAGTCTGTATTCGGTTTTTCCTGCAACACCCACGGTATAGGCGATCTCGTTAGTGTGATCAACGGCATCTCCGACGCGGCAGTGGCCTCGCTTGTAAAGGAATACGGTGACGCCTATACGGTATCTTCCGCACTCCTGCAAGATCCCGCTCTGAAAGATGCAGCACGCATTGAGCTGGGCCTGAAAGCCTTCCTGGAAGCCGGGAACTTCAAAGGCTTCTCCGATACCTTTGAAGATCTTCATGGTATGATACAGTTGCCAGGCATTGCGGTACAACGCCTCATGAAAGCGGGTTACGGCTTTGCCGGGGAAGGCGACTGGAAAACAGCCGCACTGGTACGGGCCATGAAAGTAATGGGCAGCGGCTTACCTGGCGGCAACTCCTTCATGGAGGATTATACCTATCACTTTGATCCGTCAAATCCAATGGTGCTGGGCTCCCATATGCTGGAGATCTGCGAATCCATTGCCAGCGGTAAGCCATCGTGTGAAAAACATCCGCTGGGCATAGGCGGAAAAGCCGACCCGGTACGATTGGTATTCAACGCTGCTGGTGGACCAGCCATCAACGCGTCTATTGTAGATATGGGCAACCGTTTCCGCCTGCTGGTAAATGAAGTGGAGGCCGTGGAACCGCCACAGGACCTGCCTAAACTGCCGGTGGCTCGTGTGCTCTGGAAACCATACCCCGATATGAAAAAAGGCTGCACCGCCTGGATCCTTGCAGGAGGCGCACACCATACCTGCTACAGCCAGAACCTTACCTCCGCACATATGCAGGACTTTGCAGAAATGGCAGGTATTGAACTGGCACTGATAGGAAAGCATACCGACCTGCGCGAATTTAAAAATGAGCTGCGCTGGAACGATGTTGCTTTTAAATAATTCCATCCGCCGGCGGGCAATTCAATCATAGGTTGAACGCCCGCCGGTTGCTTTATCATCAGCCAACTTCCTAAAGCAAAAGATAATAAACTGCCCGTTATGCAAAACATCCTTTCCACCGGCGATATACTCGTCTTCATTACTTATTTCATTGTGGTTGCTGTATATGGTTACTGGATATACAGGAAGAAAAAGAAGAAGGAAACAGATACCAAAGACTTCTTTCTGGCAGAAGGTTCCCTTACCTGGTGGGCGATCGGCGCTTCGCTGATTGCATCAAATATTTCTGCGGAGCAGTTTATCGGCATGAGCGGCGATGGCTTCTTCGTGGGTATTGCTGTTGCCGCCTATGAATGGATTGCCGCCATCGCTCTTATCATCATTGCAGTATGGTTTATTCCCATCTACCTGAAGAATAAGATCTATACCATGCCGCAGTTCCTGAAAACACGTTACAATGAAACGGTGGCGCTGATCATGGCTGTTTTCTGGTTATTTCTCTACGTGTTTGTTAATCTCACCTCTATCCTTTACCTCGGCGCATTGGCCATCAACGGCTTGCTGGGAGGAGAATACCTGCATGTGGTAATGATCGCGCTTTCTGTATTTGCTATTATTATTACGCTTGGCGGTATGAAAGTGATCGGTTATACAGATGTGATCCAGGTAGGCGTATTGATCATCGGCGGACTGGCCACCACTTATATGGCTTTAACGCTGGTAAGTGAGAAGTTTGGCCTGGGGCACAATGCACTGGCGGGTTTCAATGCCCTCATGAAAGATGCACCGGATCATTTCCACATGATCCTCGCAAAGCCGGATGCTACTTCTTCACAGGAATATATCAATAAATACCTGGTGCTTCCCGGCATCCTGATGTATGCGGCCGGCCAGTGGATCGTGAATCTTAACTATTGGGGTTGCAACCAGTACATTACGCAACGCGCACTGGGCGCGGATCTGCAAACGGCCCGCAATGGTATCCTCTTTGCCGGCTTACTGAAGATCATGATGCCTATCATTGTAATGCTGCCGGGTATTGCCGCCTATGTATTACAAAAAAACGGGCATCTGCCCAACCTGGCCAGCAAAGACGGCGCTTACACTGCTATCCTCGGCTTCCTGCCATCAGGATTGAAAGGCTTGTCCATCGCCGCTTTAACAGCGGCTATCGTTGCCTCTCTTGCGGGCAAGGCCAATAGTATCTCCACTATCTTTACACTGGACGTATACCGCAAATATATTAAGAAGGATGCCTCTGAAGCAAAGCTGGTATGGACCGGTCGCATCACCGTTGTTGCCGCCATGTTACTGGGCATCCTCTTCACCTGGAACGACCTCCTGGGCATTGGTGGTGAAGGCGGATTTACGTTCATCCAGAAATATACCGGCTTTATCAGCCCGGGCGTATTCGCCATGTTCCTGCTGGGAATGTTCTGGAAACGCACTACCGGCGCTGCTGCGATAGCCGGTATCATCACCGGTTTCACGCTCTGTGTGTTCTTTAACCAGTTTGCACCTGCTGTACTGGGCCATGAAACAATTTTCTATACCGCTTACCCTAATGGCAAAGGCGGTTACGAAATTCCTTTCCTCATCTGTATGGGACTGGCCTTTATGTTCACCATGATTGTGATGATAGCTATCAGCTTTGCAGGACCGAAAGTAAACCCGAAAGCCTTTGTACTGGATAAATCCATGTTTAAGATCAGCCCAACCACTATCGTGATGATAGTAATAACGCTGCTGCTCTTATCCGCGTTATACATCCGCTTCTGGTAACGCGGAGTTTGTCTGACTCAGGATTAAACTGATT
>NZ_DATMTE010000078.1:0-2099 GCF_035564935.1 Chitinophaga sp.
TATCAATTACGGTACTGATAACAGGGGTATGCCTTTGCCAAGAATATTCATGCTGGGCTTAAATGTTGGATTCTAATTGTTAGCGATTAAAAAACTGAATTATGGAATTAAAATATAAACCGAACTTCCGGAGAAAAACAAATATCAGCCTGGTGATTGGCGCCATCGCCTCTTCGGTATTGTTTTCCTGCTCTAAAGTAAATGACCAGATCCCCTTTTCCAAGCTAACGCCGGAAGAAGCGTTCAGTACACCGGAAAGGATTGAAAAGTCGGCTATCGGCATGTATGACGCCCTGCAAAATGCAGAGTTCTTTGGCGGCCGTGTGCTCATTTATTCTGATGTAAGATCTGTTGACGTAAACATTGCCTCGTACTTCGGCAATGTGCCTACCTTCAACATGCTTTCCAATAATGTGTATGCGTTCAACTGCTGGTCGGGCGGATACCGGACCATTTTTGAAGCCAATTATTTTTCACAGAACCTGAAAGAGCATGAAAGCGTAGTGGGCGCCCAGGTGGCCGCTGGCTATTATGCGGAAGCCAAATTTATCCGGGCGCTTACTTATTTCTTCCTGGTAAATACTTACGCACAAACCTATACATTCCAGGCCGATGCGGGTCATTTGGGTGTTCCCCTGATCCTCACTGCTGCGAAAGACGGTGGTGAAGCTATTGATCCGAAAAATAAAGTGCCACGCAATACGGTAAAAGAAGTATATGACCAGATGATCAAAGACCTCACCGAAGCAGCTGCAGCATTGCCTGTTACTACGGGTGACGACTATAACGATCGCGCCAGAGCTACCAAAGGCGCTGCACATGCGCTCTTGTCACGCATCTACCTGTATGAAGGCAACTGGGCCAAAGCCCGTGATTTTGCCGATAGCGTACTGTTATCATCCCGTGGATATGAACTCGATGCCACCCCCGCAGATGTATGGTCTTCCGGCAACTACCAGAGTTCCATGGAACGTATTTTCTCCGTAGCAATGACCTCCGGCGATAACCCCAACACCAACAACGCCATTGGTCAGCACTACGGCAGTTCCGGCCGGGGTGATATCACTATCAGCCAAACCTACCTGACGCTGCCCAACTTCGACCGCTTCACCGATCTGCGTGCCAAACCGCTGTTCACTTATGCCATCAGCAACGGTGATACCACGGCTTTCTATACAAAGAAATTCTTTGGTAACAGCACCGTGGATGCCTGGGTACCTGTAGTACGCCTGGCAGAAATTATGCTGATCAAAGCAGAGGCATTAGCCAGGTTAAGCCCTGCAGTAGCCGATCCGCAAGCCATCATCCTGCTCAACGCCATCAGAACAAGAGCCAAGGCAAAAGTACTGGCTCCACTCACACAGGCGGCGCTGATCAACGATATCCTCACAGAACGCAGGATAGAGCTGGCCTTCGAAGGACATGGCGAATTTGACTTCCTGAGAACACATCGCAATATACCTGCTCATGGCGGTATTGATGAACAGCCATGGAACGACGATTACGTTATTTTCCCGTTGCCTAACGCAGAAGTGGAACGTAATCCTAATATGAAACAGAACCCGGGGTATTAAGGGGTACTTCATAAAGAAGGGGCTGGCCAGGTTTACTGGTCGGCCCCTTTTTCATTGCGGTGATGTGTTTATTATGGTACTACTTTCCTCACTGTTTTTCCATGGCGCTCTACTATATAAATATTTCTTTCTTTATCCACACAGATGCCGTTAATGGCATTATACAATGTTCCGTTATCGTAGCCGCTTACAGGACTGCTCCCCCTTCCAGCCAGCGATCCGCTTACCCGGCTATCGGTTATCGACCTGATAGCATGGCTATCTGCTACATACATTTCCCCGGTTACTGCATTACGGGGCATTCCCGTGATGCTGCTGAACTGTGCAGCGGTGAGCGTTCCATCCATAAACCCATATGGGTTGCCGGCATACAGCGATCTTACACCATCGGCAATGTTTGAAGTAAAAGGATTGTCCAAATCGCCGCCAAAGAACAATGTCTGGCTGTTATCCACCAACATGGTGCCGGGCGCGCTCTGGTATCCGTGTAAAATTTTTTCTTCATTCGTTTGTGATTAAAAAAAG
>NZ_DATMTE010000079.1:0-7727 GCF_035564935.1 Chitinophaga sp.
GTTCAGAAAGAAATACAGCTGCCGCTTTTCCTGGTCGGATAATTTAATTCCCTGCTTCACCAGCGGGTCGGTGGTGGGAGTAACCTTTACGCCATGGTCGTAGAAGTCAAATACCTGGAAAATATCGAAGAAACGGCCATCGTGCATATAAGGGGCGCTTTTCAGAATATTGCGCAGGGAAGGCACCTTAAAATGAAGATTATCATCTGTGTTACCCGTGATCTTCATCCTGCCCACATCATTTAACGCCGGTAAATAAGGTAACCCGTTACTGCGGTAGGTAAGATCGGTAAATAACGGTTCTTTATGACAGGCGGCACACTTATCCCGGAAAACGGTATACCCCGCGTTTTCTTCTGCAGTAAAAGCCACACCGGGCACTTTTAGCATTACACTGTCGTATTTGGAACCGGCGGATACCATAGTGGCCACAAACTGCGTGAATGCCTTGAACATACGCTCGCTGGTAATTTCCTCCGTACCAAAAGCGGCTTTGAACATAGCCCGGTATTTAGGGTCTGTCTGCATTTTCTGCAGCAGTTCTTTCAGGTCTACCGCCATTTCATTGTGATCGGTTAACGGGGTAAGCGCCTGCAATTCCAGGTGGTTCACGCCGCCATCCCACATAAAAGCTTTTTGCCAGATCATATTAAAGAGTACCGGCACCGAGCGGATACCCTGCTGCCCTGCCACGCCATGCGCCAGCGCATGATCGAAGTGGCCGAAGGCTGCAAACTGCTGGTGGCAAAAGCCACAGGAAACGGTACTGTCCTGCGAAAGACGGTAATCATAAAACATAAACCGCCCCAAAGCCACGCCTGGTTTGGTAAGCGGGTTATGCGCAAAGTCGTATACCGGCCGGGGGAAGTGCGCAGGCAGCTGCAGCAAAAAAGGCTCGGGCCCTTTTGTTATGCGTTTCTTTGTGCCGGCTTGCACCAGCGCCAGCAACAGGCAAAACGCCCCGATGATATATACTACCTTTTGATTCACTAATTGGACATGCCTGTTATGTTAAACATATGCTGGTAATTACCTGCTACCTGTCTTGCTTTTACGCCCGGCGCCATGATCACCGTTATCTTTTTAAAACTTACGGTATCAGGTAAAAACCATTTTTCTACGTTCGCGGTAAGGTTGATCCGTGGCTGGCTGCCGGTGGAAACTGTGAGCGGTTCCGGAAGTGGCAGCGTTACATATTTCAACACGCCGTCTTTTGATTTATAGCCGCCGCAATGAAATAAAAACTCCTGCATGGGCGTGTTAACCGCAGGGGAATGCCCCTCTATCTGCGCCATGATATAGCCGCTGTTCCAGGTCCAGAACATACCGGTTTCCACCGCCAGTGCACCGGATTGCACGCCGCTTACATTGCGGATACTATCCACGCCGATCAGGAAACGGATGCTTTTATATTTACCGGCGGGGATACTGTCCAGCCGGATATTTTTTGAACTGTCAATGGCATCATCCACCAGGAAATAAGCAGGAGGTAAAGTAACCACACTGCCATTGGTGGTTTCCAGTGAAAAATTGCTGAGGAAATAACGGAAACGGCTGATCGTAAATGTTTCGCCGGAAGCATTGGTATAAGTTGCCTGGTTCCTTACCAGCGGCTGCTGTCCCATCAGGTGGGTGAACGACAATTGCAGGGAAGGTACAGGACCGGGATCAGGAGGTACCCCGGCAAATAACGTGGTTATAACCAGGAACCAGCAAGCATAGGAAGCAAAAATCCGCAAAATCATGGTATCCTCTTTTAAAGAAAGTTACAATGATTTTGCGGATTAAATATTAAAAAGAAGCCTGCAGGCTAAACTCTCTTATATCCTTTCCATCCGTATAAAAACACGATCACAAAGCAGAAAGCAGGAATGCCAAAGGAAATGGCGAGCGACTGCCACTCTGTTACAACCCCCATCAGGTAAGGAACGGAGGCGCCCCCCACAATAGACATTACCTGGAAAGAAGCGCCGCGTTTGGTATGCGCACCCAGGTCTTTTACCCCCAACGCAAAAATAGTGGGGAACATAATAGACATAAAAAAGAAAATAGCGATCAGTGCATATACGGAGGCAGCGCCGTTACCGGTCATTACAAAAATGCTTAACGCCACGTTGATAAGTGCATAAATAGACAGCAAAGTATTAGGAGCTATTTTACGCATCAGCGCAGTGCCCACAAAACGGCCGCCCATGAATAATCCCAGTCCTACCGACAGCAGGTAGGAAGCATTTTCCGTAGTAATCCCGTGCCAGTAAGTAGTTACGTAATTAATAAACAATGCGCCCACACCTACCTGCGCGGCCACATAAAAGAACTGCGCTATTACCCCCAGCACAAAATGACGATGGGCGGAAAGCGGGCGGGTATCCGCCATTACTTCGGGTCCTTCCTGTTCCGCCTCTTTAATTTCAGGCAATGGCGTTCTGTAGAAAAACCCCGCGATCAGCAACACCACTACGCCTATTACAATGTAGGTGAGCTTCACCGTAGTAAGATCACCGCTACCGCTGCCAAAAAATAATTTACCGCCAATAATGGGCCCAAGGAAAGATCCCAGCCCGTTAAAGCATTGTGATAAATTGAGTCGTTGTTCAGAGGTGGCGGGGTCGCCCAACACTGTCACGTATGGATTGGCAGCTGTTTCCAGGCAGGCCAGTCCGCAGGCAAGAATAAATAATGCCAGCAGGAAAAAGTCGAAGCTCAGGGCGCCGGCAGCCGGAAAAAACAGGAATGCGCCAGTGGCGTACAACAGCAAACCAAGAATAATTCCTTTCTTATACCCGAACTTATTCATAAACATACCTGCCGGTAATGCCATGAGGAAATAAGCGCCGAAATAAGCACCCTGTAATAAAGTGGAACGTTTGGTAGTAATGCTTAATACCTCCTGGAAATGTTTGTTCAGAACATCCAGCAGTCCGTATGCCAGTCCCCATAAGAAAAACAGGCTGGTAACCAGTATCAGCGGGAACAGGTAACTGCCGGGCTTTGCGCCTGCATCTTTATTGGTATAGGTGGAATTACTTACTGCGCCTCCGGCCATAACGAAGAATTTAATGTTTCAGGTGATTGAATATTGTAACAGGTGTTGGCTCTTTATCCTTAGCTGATGGATCTGTCGAGATGGGTGTAACCACCATCTACGTATACGATTTGTCCGGTTGTATGAGAGGAACGTGGCGACAACAGGAACACGGTGCTGTTGGCAATTTCCGTGGACGTGGTCATTCTTTTTTCAAACGGAATTTTTGCGGTGATGGATGCCAGTTTCTCCTTTGGATCCGGCAATGAATTGATCCATGTTTCGTACAGCGGGGTCCATACTTCAGCGGGGATCACCGTGTTAACACGGATAGAATAAGGCAGCAGTTCCACGGCCCATTCACGGGTAAGCGCATTGATACCTCCTTTGGATGCCGCATAGCCGCTGGTGTTACCCTGGCCGGTATCAGCTACTTTAGAGCCGATGTTTACAATATTTCCGTTGGTGATTTTCAGGTAAGGCAACGCAAAATGTGCCAGGTTGTAATAGTGCGATAAATTATTCTGCAACGATTGCATAAATTTTTCCGGGCTGCCGCTTTCCAGTCCTACGCCATCATTGGCGCCGGCATTATTCACCAGGGCATCTATTTTACCATACTTTGCTATTGTTTCAGCGATCACTTTTTTACAGTCTTCCACTTTGCCCAGTTCCGCAGTAATAGCCATGGCTTTACCGCCTGCGGCGATAATTTCGCCCACTGTTTTTTCGTTATCGGCAGTACTGCGGCCGGCAATCACGCTGATGCCGCCTTCTGCCGCCACCAGCTTTGAAATAGCTTCCCCGATCCCTTTTGCACCACCGGTAACGATGATCACTTTCTCCTGTAATCCTAAATCCATAGTAAGTATGATATTATTTTTTATAGATGATAAAATGAGCGGGCATTGCCTCCCATTATCTGTTGTTGTTCACTTGTTGATAAGGTGCTGATAAAATCGGTCACCAGTGCTTTCACTTCGCGGTACTTCGCCGCCACCAGGCACACGGGCCAGTCGGACCCATACACCAGCCTGTTTGCCCCAAAAGCTTCCAGCGCCACTTCCATAAAAGGCCGGAAATGTGCGGGTTCCCACTGCTGCCAGTCGGCTTCCGTTACCATGCCGCTCAGCTTGCAGTATACATTTGGTGATTGTGCAATACGGCGCATATGTGCTGCCCAGGCATCCAGCTCACCTGCTTTGATATCGGGTTTGGCCAGGTGGTCAATGATCAGCGCCTGTTCGGGAAACTGTTGCACAAATTCCTCTACCGCGGGTAACTGTTTCGGGTATACGAGAATATCATAGGTGAACTGATGCTGCTGCAGCGCTTTGATGCCGCGACAGAAATGTTCGCCGAGAATGAAGCGGTTATCCGGTTCGCCCTGTACAATATGCCGGAAGCCTTTCAGCTTGGGGTGTACGGCATACTGCTCCAGCTGTTCACTGATGTTGGCGGCACGGAGGTCTGTCCACCCTACCACGCCTTTAATGAAGTCATGCTTATCTGCCAGCGCCAGCAAAAAGGCAGTTTCATCTGCCGACTGATCTGCCTGTACCGCTACGCAGCCGTGTACCCCGTTGTCGGCCAGCACAGGGGCCAGGTCTTCCGGGTAAAAGTCACGGCGGATCGCCTGCATGGATTCATCTATCCATGCGTCGCGAACAGGGTCGTATTGCCAGAAATGCTGATGTGCGTCAATAACCATGTAAATATTTTTTGCCTGGCGCCGGAAGGTACCGGCGCCAGGTATTTTTTACAATGCAAAAATCTGGTCCATAATGATCCACTTCTCCCCTTCTTTCGCTACCGGCAACGACTGCTGGTATTTCCACATGAGCCCTTCCCATACCTGTACGGCAGGATTGGCTGCATCCATGGCGTCTTTACGTTCAAAGGAAAAAGTATCATCTACTTCCATGATCATGAACAGGCGGTTACCCGCGCGGTAAATATCCATTACGGTAATACCTGCGTCTGTGATGCTCTTTTTTATTTCAGCAGATACGTTGCGGTGATGGGCTTCATATTCGCTGATCAACTGCGGATCATCTACCAGATCCAGGGCCAGGCAATATCTTTTCATAACTACTATTTATACGCTATGGCAGTTTGTTTGGAAGTACCTAACCCGTCAATGCCCAGTTCAATCACATCTCCTGCCTTCAGGTATACCTGCGGGTTCATGCCCAGGCCCACACCAGCCGGTGTACCGGTGGAGATCACATCTCCCGGGAGCAGGGTCATAAACTGGCTCAGGTAAGCCACCACATACGCTACGTTAAATATGAAGTTAGAGGTGTTGCCATCCTGCATTTTTTGCCCGTTAACGGTAAGCCATAAACGAAGATTGTTCACATCGGCAATTTCATCTTTGGTAGCCAGCCATGGGCCTAAAGGAGCGAATGTATCACAGCTTTTGCCTTTTACCCACTGACCGCCTCTTTCGATCTGGAACGCCCTTTCGCTGTAGTCGTTATGCAGGCAGTAACCCGCTACATAGTCCATAGCGTCTTTTTCTTCCACGTAAGTGGCCTTTTTGCCGATTACCACTGCCAGTTCCACTTCCCAATCTGTTTTCTGACTGTTGCGTGGAATCACCAGGTCGTCGTTCGGCCCTACCAGTGCACTGGTACTTTTAAAGAACACGATAGGTTCTGCAGGAATGGCTGCATTGGTTTCACGCGCGTGATCCGCGTAGTTCAGCCCTATGCAGATAATTTTGGAAGGACGAAGGATAGGCGAGCCCAAACGGGTACCGGCAGGCACCTGCGGGCATTCAGCAGCATGTGCGCCATACCATTCAGATAAACGCGCCAGCCCGTTGGTTTCAAAAAATTTCTCCCCAAAATCCTCACCGAATGCGCTCACATCAAACATTCCTGCTGCGGTAGCAACACCCGGTTTCTCTTCTCCCGGTAAACCAAACCTGATCAGTTTCATATCAATACTATTTATTTGTCTTACTTAATTTCTTTCAGTGTTTTAATCTGTAATCTTCCGCTTTCCACGTGCAGGTCGATCACCGGTTCTGCTTTTCCATCCTTTACAAAAGAGAAATACACATGATCATCCTGTCCTGTTGGCTGGATCACGCCCTTACTGCCGGCAGGCACAGGCATGAACATGCTTTTACGCAAGCCGCCAAATTCCACGTACAGTTCCAGGCTGTCCGGTGATGCATCGGGTTTTATTTCCGCGATAAAATCTGCCAGGATATTGCCGGATTGGATGCTCTTTTTATATTGCTGCAACATTTCGCCGCCGGCTGTCACCTTTCCAAGACCCATTGTTCCTTCCATGTATTCCCAGATAGGCTGGGGCGGCGTGGCAGCCCATAATATTTTCACATCTTTTTTATCGTCAATAAAAGCGTGGTAATAACGTGGCTGATGATTCGGTTTCATAACGCCGATATAACAGCTGTTGGGCTCATTCCATAACACCTTATAAAGGTCCGGTTCCGGTACGCCCTTCAGGATAGCCTGTTCAAAGCTCTTTTCTTTTGTTCCTTCTTTCAGCTGAAACTTAATATGGATCAGCGATGTATCTTTTTCCTTGTCTGAGAAACTGACCGATATGGTACCATCCGGTGTTGCCGGTTTTATTGCTGATGCGGATTCCCCGGTGGCAGCTTCTTTCTTGGTACCGGAATTACAGGCAGATAATATGGCCAGTGCTAACGCCAGCCCTATTCGAAAATGTTGCATGATATAACTAAAAATTAATGAATGAATAACTTGAAAGATACGGGTAATCGTCCGCACTTTAAAACACACATCCCATTAATTCCTAATTATTCAACCTGATAAAACCGCCATCAATCGGGTAGTCGGTGCCTGTAATAAAGCCTGCTTCATCCGAGCACAGGAACAGCGCCAGGTTACCTACTTCCACTGGTTTGGCCATACGGCCTATCGGCTGGGTTTTACTCAGTTTTTCAAACATCTCCGCTTCTTTGCCCGGGTAGTTCTTGGCAATAAAGCCATCCACAAACGGCGTGTGTACTCTTGCGGGCGACACGCAGTTGCAGCGGATATTGGCGCCGAGATAATCTTTAGCCACGGATAACGTCATGGTTAGTACCGCGCCTTTACTCATAGAGTAGGCCAGCCTGTCTGGTATACCTACACTGGAGGCGATGGAGGCCACATTCAGGATCACACCGCCGCCCTGTGCTTTCATTTGTTTGATCACTGCATACATACAGTTATAGGTGCCCTTCACATTTACCTGGTACACCCTGTCGAAGTCCTGTTCAGCGGTATTTTCGAGGTTACCCACATGTGCAATACCGGCGCAATTCACCAGGATATCCAGTTTGCCGGCTGTTTTCACAATACCGTCCATTACGCCGATTACGGCTGCCTGGTCGGCCACATTGCACGCATGCACGGTTGCCTGGCCACCTGCTGCCCTGATTTCCTCTGCTGTAGCTTTACCACCATCCTCATTCAGTTCCAGGATATGCACCTGCGCACCCTGTGCCCCGAATGTTTTTGCAATTGCCTGTCCTATGCCGCTGCCACCACCTGTGATAACCGCTACTTTATTGTCTAGTCTGAACAGTTCCATCGTATAAAATTTAAGGGTTCTAAAATACCTATTAATATAAGGTGATTGCAATTGTATTTTCACTGTATTTCATACTTTCTTGCCTAATTTTCATAAAATTCAATAAGCCGGACCAAATCCGGTG
>NZ_DATMTE010000080.1:0-20598 GCF_035564935.1 Chitinophaga sp.
GATAGTAAGGGGGTGGAATGGAAAATAAATATGCTTAACTTTGGCGCTCGGAATAGGATTAGCTGACTAACAGACTGAATAAACACAAATTATTAACCGACCTATATCTGATTTCACACTTTATGGACATTAGAGAGATAATAACTGTTACGAATAAGTTTCTGGTAGAGGAGTTTGAAGCAAACCCCGCAGCCATCACGCCTGAAGCAAACATGAAATCCACGCTGGATCTGGATAGCCTGGATTATATAGACATGGTGGTAGTAATAGAAGATAACTTCGGATTTAAAGTAAAACCGGAGGAGTTCCAGGCTATTGTTAGCTTCCAGGATTTCTACAATTATGTAGCCACTCGTGTACAACAAAAAGAACTGGTATAATGCCTTCCTGGCAAGGAAAGTCTAAAGGGAATAAGTTCGGATATAGTTGTTTTGTTTTCCTGTTGAAGCATGGAGGGGTAGTACCGGCGTATCTGCTGCTGAAGTTTGTGGCCTTCTATTTTTTTGCATTTTCCTGGAGTTCCTCAAAACCTGTCTATCATTATTTCCGCACCAAAATCGGCTACAGCCGGGGGCGTGCATTAATCAGTTTATACCGTAATTATCATGTATTTGGCCAAACACTGATCGATAAGGTGGTGGTAATGGCTGATATGTCCAATAAATTCACTTTTGAATTTGAGGGAGAACATTATTTGCGCGAAATGATTGCCGGCGGCAAAGGCGGCATCCTGTTAAGCGCACATGTGGGCAACTGGGAGGTAGCCGGTCATTTGTTCAAGCGCCTGCAAACCCGTATCAATATCGTGATGTTCGATGGAGAACACCAGCGGGTAAAGGAATATCTATCGGGTATTACGGGCGACCGGAACATGAATATTATCGTGATCAAAGACGACCTGTCGCATATTTACGCCATCAATGAAGCATTGAGTAACAAGGAGCTGGTATGTATGCATGCCGACAGGTTCCTGCCAGGCAACAAAACAACAACGGCTCCCTTTTTAGGACAGGACGCACGTTTCCCGGTAGGACCTTTCCTGCTGGCTGCCACTTTCCGGGTACCGGTTTCCGTGGTATTCGCCTTCAAGGAATCAGCTACCCATTATCATTTTTTTGCCACAGAACCCCGTTTATACCACGGCCGGCGTAACCAGGGAGTAGAAACCGCCCTGCAGGATTTTGTGCAGCATGTGGAAGAAAAAGTATACCGTTACCCGGTACAATGGTTCAATTATTACGACTTTTGGGAATAATGCGTGTTTTTACTGTTAATAATTTCGTATAATTCTATTTATTTCGTGTTTCATTTTTAATAATAACTTGCGCAGATGTTTATTCATTCAGACGATATTACCGCCTATATTCCTCAGCGTGCACCCATTGTGATGATCAGTGGCATCCTGGCAGTAGATGGCCCCGTAACCCGTACCGGCCTGCATATCGCTGCAGATAATGTTTTTGTGGAGAATGGCGTACTCACCGCCCCCGGCCTGATGGAAAATATTGCGCAAACCGCCGCCGCCCGTATCGGCTATATCGCCAAACAGCAAAATACACCCGTTCCCCTGGGATTTATTGGCGCTGTAAAAGACCTGGAAATACTGGAACTGCCGCCGGCAGGACAAATGATAGAAACCACCACGGAAATCGGTGGTGAAGTATTCAATGCCACCATGGTAACCGGCAAAGTAATGTTTGAAGGCCGCCTGATGGCACAATGCGAAATGAAAATATTTACCAATCCCCAAATTTAATCACACATGAACTGCAGAAAATTAATTGCACTTCCGATGCTGATGTTGAGCATGATGACCATGACCGCGAATGCTCAAACACTTAAGAACTTCCTGGATAACAAAGATTCTTCCTTCACCTGGCTGGGGGTCGACTTTACACAGGCTAAACTGATCGGTGATGCCGCCGCCAAAACGGATGCTATCGTTGATCATGAACTGACCGCCCTAAACCAGGTAATCGTAAACGAACAGAAAAAATATGATGTGCCAGGCGCGTTTCACCGCGAAACGTACAAAACCAGTATTGGCATCGTGAATAAAAGAAATGAAGCCATCAATGGCGACGGCATGAAATCAGACGACTCTGAAGATTTCGAACGCCTCAAAGCAGAAGATATTACCAAACTGGTGAAATCGTACGATTTTGCCGGAAAACACGGTATTGGCGCATTGATCGTTATGGAAGGCATGAGCAAAACCAGCAAAAGCGCCTCTATGTGGGTAACCCTGGTAGACATGGACCGTAAAAATGTACTGATGACAGAACGTTACATCGGTAAAGGCCAGAAATGGAGCTTTGCATGGCGTAACTACTGGCTGGCCACCATTAAAAGCGTACTGGATGATGTAGACGATGACTACAGCAAACTGAGAACCAAGTATGCAGAAGCCAAAGATCCGGAAGAACCAAAACCGGTTGTAACCACACCGCCTGCAGCTAACAAAGAAGCCAAAGCACCGGCAGCAAAGAAATCAAAGAAGAAAGGATAAATTATGATACTGACTGAATGCACCAACATACTGATTAGATTCAATGAAGCAGATCCGCTGGGAATAGTATGGCACGGGCATTATGTGCGGTATTTTGAAGATGGCAGGGAAGCTTTCGGCGAAAAATACGGGCTCAGATACCTGGATATTTTCGACGAAGGATTCACCGTACCGGTAGTAAATGTACAATGTGATTACAAACGCTCTTTGCGCTACGGCGACAGGGTAGTGGTTGAAACAAGGTATATCGACGACCTTGCGGCAAAAATAAAATTCGAATACATACTTACCAATCCTGCCACCGGGGAAATAGTAGCAAAGGGTTCTTCCGTACAGGTATTCCTGGATAAGGAAACAGCCTCCCTGCAATTGATTACCCCTCCCTTTTTCATGGAATGGAAAAGGAAGCACGGACTGGTATAACCAAAGGGTATTATGCAACAGGTGTATGTAGTAGCAGATAATATTGTGGGGCCTCTTGGCGGTACTACCCGGGAAAATTTTGACCAGGTGTTATCTGGCAACAGTGGCATAGCACAGCATAACAATGCTGCCTATGCCGCTGCTCCGTTTTATGGCGCCATTACGGCGCCCGGACAACTTGATGCCTTTACAGCGCATATTAACGTAAAAGGATACACGCGGTTTGAGAAGTTGCTCACTGCTTCTGTGCAATCGGCCCTGCAACAAACCGCCATTACACTTACGGATGCCCGCACCGGCTTTATTATTTCCACTACCAAGGGAAATATTGAATTGCTGGAGCAGCAACCGGCAGGTGCGGTACCACCCGTGGAAGACATGCAGCTGTACGCAACGGCAAAGAAAATGGCTGCCCACTTCAATGCAGCCAATGAACCGCTGGTGATCAGCAGCGCCTGTATTTCAGGGCTGGTAGCCATTTTAACCGGTAAGCGGCTGATCCAGTCGGGGCGCTACGATCATGTGGTAGTTACCGGCGGAGATGTGCTCACCCGCTTTGTATTGTCAGGGTTCCAGTCGTTCCAGGCGGTAAGCGCCGTTCCCTGTAAGCCTTTCGATGCCAACCGGACGGGGGTTACGCTCGGGGAAGGCGCCGCCACTGTAATACTCAGCAAAGAAAAAGGTAATGCCTCCTTCTCGCTGGGCGCCGGCGCCATCAGCAACGATGCCAACCATATTTCCGGCCCTTCCCGCACCGGGGAGGAGCTGGCAGCAGCTATACAGCTGGCGCTGAAAGGAAGCGGGCTAACAGCTGCAGATATAGGATTTGTATCTGCACACGGCACCGCTACCCTGTACAACGATGAAATGGAAGCAAAAGCGCTGCATCATGCCGGACTGGCCGATGTACCGGTGAACAGCCTGAAAGGCAATTACGGCCATACCCTGGGCGCAGCTGGCCTTGTGGAGGCTATTATCAGTATGCATGCTATGAAAGCAGGCGTAGTATTACCTACAAAAGGATTTGAAGTAGCCGGTGTAAGTATGCCGGTGAATGTTCATAACACCCTGCTGCAGAAAACATCCCGCCACTTCCTGAAAACGGTTTCAGGCTTCGGTGGATGCAACGCAGCCATGGTCTTTAATCTTAACAGCTAAACAAAGTTATTGTCGTGTTTAATAAAGAAACAAAATCAGCACTCGAAGCAAAAGAAGCTGCATTACGCCTGGCATTTGCCCCGGTTGCTTTCCAGGCCACCCGGGCATTACGTGATATGGGCATTTTAACGGCAGTGAGTAACAGCCGTTCCGCCGGTATTACCATTGAAGAAATAATGGAACAAACAAAAATGTCGCGTTATGCTGTAAGAGTGCTGCTGGAAGCCGGTTTGGGTATGGAACTGGTGATTGTGAACGACAAGCGCTACACCCTTACCAAAACAGGTTACTTTATTTTACATGATCAGCTTACCCGCATCAACATGGACTTTTCACAGGATATCTGCTATAAAGGCATGAATCATCTGCAGGAAAGTTTAAGGGAAGGAAAGCCCGCCGGTTTACGCGAACTGGGTCCCTGGGATACCATCTACCCCGGCCTGTCGCTGCTGCCGCCTGAAGTAGGCAAAAGCTGGTTCGACTTCGACCATTACTATTCAGACCTTGCTACCCCGCAGGCGCTGGATATTGTTTTTGAAAAGAAACCCAAACGTTTGCTCGATATAGGTGGTAACACCGGCAAATGGGCCCTGGCCTGCACCGCAAAAGATCCGGAAGTGGAAGTAACCATCTTCGACCTGCCGGGTCAGGCAGGACTGGCACAGCAGAAAATGAAAGATGCCGGTGTGGAAAACCGCGTACATTTTCATATTGCCAACATCCTCCACGAAGAAGTGCCCTTCCCGCAAGGCTTTGATGCCATCTGGATGAGCCAGTTCCTGGATTGTTTCTCCGAAGCGGAAATTGTTTCTATCCTGAAACGCTGCCGTGAAGCCCTGAACGACGGTGGCACGGTATACATCCTGGAGCCTTTCTGGAACCGGCAGCAGTTTAAATCCGCCGCTTTCTGCCTGCAGCAAACATCCCTGTATTTTACGGCCATGGCTAACGGTAACAGCCAGATGTATCACACAGATGATTTCTTCCAGTGCATTAACGATGCAGGTTTAACCATCATCGAGGAAAATGACCAGATGGGAATGAACTATACATTGCTGAAATGTCAGAAAAAATAAACCCAATCGCATAAAATCTATAACGCCCAAAATCGTCACTTATGAAAACTGAGCAAGTTGATGTACTGGTAATAGGAGCAGGTCCGGCAGGAACAGTAGCGGCATCTATTATTCATCAGGCAGGCTACAATGTAAAAGTGGTGGAGAAACAGAAATTCCCCCGTTTTGTGATAGGCGAAAGTTTGTTGCCGCGCAGTATGGAGGCGCTGGAAGAAGCCGGCTTTATTGAAGCTATTAAAGCAAAAGGTTTTCAGCAGAAGTCGGGGGCAAAGTTTGTAAAAGGCGACGCGCTCTGTGACTTTACTTTCCAGGAACAATTCACACCAGGCTGGACCTGGACCTGGCAGGTAACGCGTGCCGATTTTGATAAAACGCTGGCAGATACCGTAGAAAGCATGGGCGTACCGGTGGCATACGAAACAACAGTAACGGATATACGTTTCAATGGATCCGATTCCATTACAACGGTAGAAGATAAAGATGGTCAGCAATCGCAGATCGCTGCCCGTTTCATCGTGGATGGCAGCGGCTATGGCAGGGTGATCCCTAAATTATTCAACCTGGAGAAGAACTCCAACCTGCAACCCCGCAAGGCGTTGTTTGCACATACCGTGGATACCCGCCGTTCCATGGCGGATGAGCCTAACCGTATCACTGCGGTGGTGCATAAACCAGGCGTATGGATCTGGATCATTCCTTTCGCTACAGGGATCACCTCCCTGGGCTTTGTGGGAGATCCGGAATTTTTTGAGCAATATCCCGGCACCGACGAGGAGAAATACCGCGCCCTGCTGGAGGCAGAACCCTATACCAGGGAGCGTTTCCGTGATGTGGAGCTGGTATTTGAACCAAGGATCCTGCAGTCGTGGTCCGCTACTACGGATAAATTTTACGGAGATGGATTTGTGCTGACAGGCAATGTAACAGAATTTCTGGACCCGATTTTCTCTTCTGGTGTAACTTTGGCCTGTGTTTCGTCGCAAACAGCGGCAAAACTGGTGATCCGGAAGCTGAAAGGAGAAGAAGTAGACTGGGAAAAAGAGTACATGGAGCCTACCCTGCAGGGCGTGAATACCTTCCGCTCTTATGTAATGGCCTGGTACGAAGGCACCCTGGATACCATTTTCTTTAAGAAAGATGCCGATCCGCTTATAAAAGGGCAAATTTGTTCAGTATTGGCGGGGTATGTATGGGATATGAATAATCCCTTTGTAAAAAATCATGACACGGCATTGAAACGCCTGGCCAGGACTATCGAATTAACAGAAAAATTAAAAAGCGACCAGGAGATTGAATAGTGGATCGACATATATTACAGGAAGTTGCATTATACGTCAGAACAGGGTGTATTTAAATGGCGTTTTGTTGTGGGAGGCAGATCCCGCGCTTGAATTAGCGGGGTTTATGCGGGCAGGATATGATCATTTTTCCGGTCAGTATCCTAAATTCCATAAAATGGATGCGCTGAGCAAGCTGGGTTGGCTGGCTGCAGAAGTGTTGCTGAAAGATACGGAGATCCGTTTGCTGGCGCCTGAACAAACCGGTATGGTATTATCCAACCGGAGCAGCAGCCTGGATACAGATCTGCGCTATTATGCCACGGTAAAGGATTTTGCGAGCCCGGCGCTGTTTGTATATACGCTGCCAAATATAGTGATGGGGGAGATCTCTATCCGGCATGGTTTTAAAGGAGAGAATACTTTTTTTGTGTCAGATGTTTTTGACACAGATCTGATGAGCGCCTATCCCGCGCAGCTGCTGGCAGAAACGCCTTTGCAGGCCTGTATTTGCGGATGGGTGGAAGTAATGGACCAACAATACGAGGCGGCATTATTCCTCGTGGAAAATAAACAGCGAAGCAACGGCATCCCCCTGACGGCGGCGGCTTTGTCTTCGCTATATCAACAAAATAATAGTTAATAACTTTAATCAAATTACAGTGGAAAAGTTGATGGCGGATCTGAAAGCGCAGATCATAGAACAATTGAACTTGCAGGAAGTAGCACCGGACAGCATTGGAAACGATCAGCCGTTGTTTACGAAGGAAGGGCTTGGGCTCGATTCTATCGATGCGCTGGAATTGATTGTATTGCTGCAGCAGCATTATAATATCCGCATTGCCAACCCCGATGAAGGACCAAAGATCTTTCATTCGGTACGTACTATGGCAACGTATATCACCGAAAATCAAACCATAAAGGCATGAGTGAAAAGGTGTGGATAGCAGGTGGCGGGGTGATCAGTGGTATCGGGCTGGATATACCTGCCTGTATACAGTCGTTCCGGGATATGAAACCCGGTATGACGGCTATGCAGCACCTCTCCTCTGTGCATCATAATACCTTTCCGGTAGCGGAAGTAAAGGCAGATAACGCCACCCTCGCCGAGATGGCGCGGATGCCGGAAAATATCAGCCGGACAGCCCTGCTAAGTATGATCGCCGCCCGTGAAGCCTGGCAATCCAGCGGACTGGGAGATATTTCCCGGTACCGGGTTGGATTTGTGTCCGGCAACACGGTGGGAGGTATGGATAAAACGGAAGACTTTTTCGCTACGTACCTGTCTAACCCCCGTGGTGGCCGCCTGCAAAACCTGGTGCATCACGAATGCGGCAGCATCACCGAACTGGTGGCCGACAGCCTGGGTGTACGGCATCACATTTCTACCATCAGCACTGCCTGCTCCTCAGGCGCCAATGCCCTGATGTACGGTTCCCGGCTCATTCGTAATAACATTGTGGATGTAGTGATTGCGGGCGGTACAGATGCGCTCACGCGCTTTACACTCAATGGGTTCAACACCCTCATGATCCTTGACCAGCAGCCTTGCAGGCCATTTGACGATACCCGCACCGGGCTTAATCTTGGTGAGGGCGCCGGTTACGTGGTACTGGTATCCGACAGCCTGGCCGCCGGATTGCAGCCCTGGTGCCGCTTCAGCGGCTTTGCCAACGCCAACGATGCCTTTCACCAAACGGCCTCTTCGCCGGATGGTACCGGCAACTACCTGGCTATGAAGGGCGCACTGGACATGAGCGGATTGCAGCCGCAACAAATTGGTTATATTAATTTACACGGCACAGGTACGCAAAATAATGATGTATCTGAAGGCATCGCTATAAACCGGCTTTTTGCACCGCATTTCCCGGCCATGAGTTCTACCAAATCTTTCACCGGTCATACGCTGGGCGCCAGTGGTGGGATTGAAGCCGTATTTTCGGCGCTGGCAGTGAAAGAAGGAATTATTTACCCGAATGCGCGCTTTGAGCACCAAATGAAGGAATTACCATTTGCACCCGTTACCGCCTTTTCCGCAGGTCACGATCTGCAACATGTAATGTCTAACTCATTTGGTTTTGGCGGCAATTGTTCCAGCCTGGTATTTTCAAGGGCCAGTTAACAGCTATAAATTATGCATATCTATATAAACGGCACCGGTTGTATTTCTCCGCAGGAAACTGCGCTGGGAGGCCCTTTGCTGGCTGTTCCCAGGGAATACGAACAGGTGCGCCTGGCTACGGTGGATCCGGATTATAAACAATGGATCGATGTGAAACAGATCCGCAGGATGAGCCGCGTGGTAAAAATGGGAGTAGGCGCCGCCAACCTGAGCCTGGAAGCCGCGGGGATTACCGCTCCGGATGCTATCATTACCGGCACTGCTTACGGCTGCCTGGATGATACCGGTGTATTCCTTACTAAAATGGTGAACCAGCAGGAGGAAATGCTTACGCCTACTGCATTCATACAAAGCACCCACAACACCGTAGCCGGCCAGATCGCCCTGCTGCTGGGCAGTAACGGGTATAACAATACTTTCGTTCACCGTGGCTTTTCTTTTGAAAATGCCCTGCTGGACGCTGTTATGATACTGAAAGAAGGATCGGCGCAAAATATCCTTGCCGGTGGAGTGGATGAAATCACCAATCATAGTTTTCAGCTGTTATCGCGTTTCGGCCTTTATAAAAAGACGCCGGTAAAAACAATGGAGCTGCTGAACAGCCCTTCCAGGGGCACCATTGCCGGGGAAGGCGCGGCTTTTTTTACACTGGGTATTACCAAACAACCGGGTGCTGCCGCGGAATTATCCGGTGTAAGTACTTTGTATAAACCGTTGTGGGAAGGAGAAGTGATCGGGCATATTATGAAATTCCTGGAAGATAATAATTGTACACCCGCAGATATCGACCTGATCGTTACCGGCAGGAACGGGGATATTGACCAGGATGAAATTTATGAAGAAGTAGCGGAGGCTTTGTTCCCTGATCACGCGGAAGCAAGCTTCAAGCACCTTTGCGGCGAATATCCCACAGCAGCATCATTTGGCGTATGGATGGCCAACGCTATTATTGCAGAACAGGAAGTACCTGATGCAGCTGTGTTTTTCGGCACAGCCCCTGAAAAAATAAAAAAAGTGTTAGTCTATAATCATCACCAGGGAACACATCATTCGCTGGTATTACTCACCGCATGTTAAATAACCGGATCGTAAATATCGTAGCTGTTATCAGTCTCCTGGTACTCCTGTTCCTGGATAAGGTAATGGCGTATGGTATTCCCTTCTGGTGGTATAGCCTGCCGGTACTCATTTTCCTTCCTGTTACCGTTTACGGCGCCATGAATATTGAATCCGGCTTCTTCCTGAAAGTGCGTTGCGAAGCGGACACCACGGAAAAGGTAGTAGCGCTTTCTTTCGACGACGGGCCACAGGAGGCATTTACGCCGGAAATACTGGATACCTTGCACAGGGAACAGGTACCTGCTGCTTTTTTTTGTATCGGGAAGAATATTACCGGTAATGAGCACTTACTGAAACGGATATACGACGAAGGCCATGTGATAGGTAACCATACTTTTTCACATCACTTCTGGTTTGATATGAAACTGTCTAGCAATATGCTGAAGGATATGCAGCAAATGGATGCGCTGACGGTAGGCGCTACAGGATTGCATCCGCGCCTGTTCCGCCCGCCATACGGCGTTACCAATCCAAATCTTGCAAGGGCAGTAAAAGCAGGTAATTATCTGCCGGTAGGCTGGAATATACGCTCACTGGATACGGTAGCAAAGGATGGAACCGCTTTACTACACCGCATCCTGGCGCAGCTGAAACCAGGTGCTGTCATTTTACTGCACGATACCTGTAAAATCACGGCGGATATACTCCCGCAGCTGATCCGGGGAATCCGTGAAAAAGGATACCGGCTGGAAAGAATTGATAAAATGTTAAATGTACGTGCATATGTGTAAATGGCTGTTAACTTTGATGGGTTGTGTAATGAGCCTGCAAATACAGGCCCAGTCCGGTTTTAAGCCGGTAGGAGATATGGCGCCGCTGAAACAGCAGTTTGCAAAGGCCGCTCAGAATACCCAAAGTATCCAGTGCGATTTTGTACAGGAGAAGAACCTGAGCATGTTATCCGACAAAATTGTATCTAAAGGAAAATTCTGGTTTAAGAAAGATAATAAAGTAAGAATGGAATACCTCCAGCCTTCTTATTATTTGCTGGTGATCAACGGGAAAGATATCCGTATTAAAGATGCACAGAAAGAGAATAAAGTATCCGGGAAGAATAACAAGCTGTTTGAACAGATCAATAAAATTACGGTAGACTGTGTAAGGGGAACCGTGCTGGATAACGCCGACTTTTCTGTGAAAGCCGCTGAAAACAGCCAGCACTACCGCCTGGAGCTTACACCGGTGAACAAGGTGATGAAAGAATATTTTCAAACGATTGTATTGCTGGTAGATAAACAGGATTATTCGGTATCAAAAATTACGATGGCGGAGCAATCCGGCGATGATACCACTATCAGTTTTTTACATAAACAATTGAATACAAATATCCCCGATGCGGTATTTTCTGCTAAGTAGCTTGTTGGCAACAGTGATGCTGATGGCAGGCTGCCGATCGGTGTATAAAGGCTTACAGCCTGCAAACGGGGAGGTGGATTGCATCCGGCAGTTCAGTCCGCAGTTTACATCTACGCTGTATAGTACACAGGTGGATATCCTGAAGCATCACCTGAGCGGACTCCTGTTTTTTAAGCAAATGCCTGATAGCAGTATCCGCATAGTGTTTGCCAACGAGATGGGATTTAAGTTCTTTGATTTTGAATTTGATAAGCGGGGCAATTTCACCAAACACTACCTGATGGCCAAAATGGACCGGAAGGCAGTGGTGAAAACATTGCAGCAGGATTTTGCCCTGGTATTACTGCGGCCTGATTTGCAACAGGCACATGTTGCTACGGATAACTGTTACCGTTATATAGTAGTGCCTACGGAAAAAGGGAACAACTACTATATCACGGATACCGCCTGTACGAAGTTGGTCCGGATAGAAAAATCGTCGCGCCGCAAACCCGCTGTTACCGTGTGGATGCAGCATTACAGTAATGGCGTGCCGGATACCATAAATATCCGCCATGAACATTTCAAATTCAATATTTCATTACAGAAAGTAGAAAAGTAAATACGTCACCATAATTATATAATCACACTGTCCAATGTTAGCAGGAAATTTTTATACCGTCACCTCGCAATCCCGGGAAGCCGGACAGGTGGCTGTTACCATCGAACTGAATGCAGCACATCCTATATTCCAGGGACATTTCCCGGAGCAACCCGTAGTGCCTGGCGTATGCATGATGCAAACCATTACAGAGGTGCTGGAAAGTGCGCTGGACAAAAAAGTGAAGCTGAAAAAAGCCAGCCAGATGAAGTTCCTGAACATGATAGACCCAACGAAACAACCGCTGGTAGATGTAACCCTCACTTATAAGGAAGAGGAAGGCGGATGGAAAGTGAATGCTACGCTGAAGCGTGACGACAAAACATTTATGAAGTTCCAGGGTATATTCAACTAAGTGACAAACCAGCCTACACATAACGAACATTTTGAGCGTCATCGTGCAGCGGTGCTTATTCCTACGTATAATAACGCAGGAACACTGGGCAATGTATTATCTGATGCACTGGCTTATACCAGTCATGTGATAGTGGTAAATGACGGCGCTACCGACGAAACAACCGCAGTGTTGGAGCAATTTCCATCCCTGCAGTTAGTATCGTATAGCCCTAACCGTGGTAAAGGTATTGCGCTCCGCCGCGGATTTGCCTATGCCCTGGAACAGGGTTATGACTATGTAATTACCATGGATGCCGACGGGCAGCACTTTGCCACCGACCTGCCTGCCATGCTGCAGCAGATCGAAGAAAAGCCGGATGCTCTCGTAATAGGTGCCCGTAACCTGCACCAGGAGAATATGCCCGGCAAAAGCACCTCCGCCAATAAAGTATCCAACTTCTGGTTCCATGTAACTACCGGGTTGAAAGGCCCCGACACACAATCGGGCTACCGCCTGTATCCCCTGCGCCGCATGGGAAATATGCACTACTTCTGCACCAAATACGAATTTGAGATAGAAGTATTGGTACGCAGCGCCTGGAAGGGTATTAAAGTAGACTGGACCCCCGTGCGGGTATATTACCCACCGCCGGAAGAGCGGGTATCGCACTTCAGACCGGTTAGGGATGTTTCCCGCATCACTGTGCTGAATACCATATTGGTGCTGGTTACCTTTTTATATATCAAGCCCCGCGACCTGATCCGTTTTCTTTTAAAAAAAGAAAACTGGAAAAAGATGTGGAAAGAGGAAGTGCTGAAATCTGATGAATCCAATATCAGGAAAGCAGCTGCCATTGGCTTTGGCATTTTTATGGGAATTGTACCTATCTGGGGATTCCAGCTGCTGGTATCTATCCTGTTGTCTATTAAATTCAAACTGAATAAAGCGCTGGTGCTGCTTTTTGCACATATCAGCACACCTCCGCTTACACCGTTCGTGATCTTTGCCAGCTTCCTGGCAGGCCGGGTATGGATGGGACAAACCGCCAAAGACCTGGTATTTTCCAACGGCATCACTTTCGACACCATCAGGGATAACCTGTTGCAATATGTATTTGGCAGTATTACCCTGGCTGTAACAGGAGGGTTACTGGCCTGGCTGATCAGTTGGGCAATACTGGCAATTTTTAGAAAAGAACAGAGAAATGGGTAATATTTTTGTAGCGATCTATAACTTTTTTGAACGGCGTAAAGCATGGATGTGGTGTTGTACCATTGCCAGTTTTTTGCTGGTAGGTTATTTTGCCGCACAAATAAAGCTGGAAGAAGATATTACCAAAATTTTGCCGCAGGATAAGAAACTGGATAAGCTGCAGCAGGTGTTCCAGGATTCAAGATTTGCTGACAAGCTGATTATTACCATCTCCCAAAAAGATACTTTAAAGGAAGCCCAACCCGATAGTTTAACCGCTTATGCAGCGGCGCTTACCACCCGGGCCGGCGCACAGCTGTCGCCTTATATCCGGCAGATCCAGTCGCAAACCGATGATGCCATGATCATGGGACTAATGCAGGTGATACAACAACACCTGCCTGTTTTCCTGGAAGCAAATGATTATGCAAAGATCGATAGTTTGCTGATGCCCGGACAGCTGCAACAATCCTTACAATACGATTATAACACGCTGATATCGCCAGCCGGGCTGGTACTGAAGAAAATGATCCAGGCCGATCCGGTAGGCATTTCCTGGATAGGTGTAAAGAAACTGCAACACCTGCAATACGATGATCAGTTTGAATTGTATGACAACTACATCATCACCAAAGATCACAAACACCTGATGATCTTTATTACGCCTGCCAATCCGCCGGGCGCTACAAAAATAAATGCGCAGTTCCTCAAAGGGCTTGACGGTATTAAAGACAGTTTAGACCGGCAGTATCCGGGTATTGCGGCTTCTTACTTTGGCGGTACCGCCGTTTCCGTAGGTAATGCCACCCAGTTAAGACAAGATACCTTTCTAACACAAGGAATCACCATAGTATTGCTGATCGTATTGATCGCGTTATTTTTTAAGAAGAAGAGGGCTCCGGTGCTGGTAATGCTGCCGGTTATTTTCGGCGGCCTGTTCTCACTGGCATGGATATACGTTATAAAAGGACATATTGCGGTAATGGCGCTGGGCGCCGGCGCAGTAGTACTGGGCATTGCAGTGAATTATTCCCTGCATGTGTTTAACCATTACCGTCACTCGCACGATATCCGGGAAGTGATCAGCGACCTGGCCACGCCTATGACGCTGGGAAGCTTTACCACCATCGGTGGTTTTCTTTGTTTGCAGTTTGTGCATTCGCCCATGCTGAAAGATGTGGGATTGTTTGCCGCACTCAGCCTGGTTGGCGCCGCGCTGTTTTCACTGATCTTCCTGCCGCACTGGATGGTAATGGGGCGGCAACCCGCAGCAGTAAATACTCACCACGATAACTGGCTCGACAAATTATCTGCACTCCGGCCGGAGAAAAATAAATACCTGGTAGGCGCCATTTTCCTGCTCACTATTGTATTTTTTTATACCGCGCGTAACGTATCATTTGAAAGTGATATGATGCGCATGAACTATATGACGCCGGAACTAAAAGCGGCGGAAGCGCAGCTGAACAGTGTGAACGCTTATGTGTCGCAATCTGTATACGTGGTGTCCGACGGCCGGAACCTGGAAGGAGCGTTGGAAAACGGGGAGCGGCTGATGCCGGTTATCGGGCAATTACAGGATAAAGGTATTGTGAAAAAATATGCCGGCGTACAGGCGTTACTGTTATCCGCTAAAGAACAGCAGGACCGCATTAACCGCTGGAACAATTACTGGACGGCAGATAAAAAACAACAACTGCTGCAATATCTCCGTAAAGAGGGAAGCGCGCTGGGCTTTAGCAAATCTGCCTTTGATTCCTTCGACAGGCTGATCAACAGCAACTTCCAGCCGCTTGAGCCGGAGGCGTTGAAATCACTGCGCAGCGGCAATATTGGCGATTTTATTATAGAGAAAAACGGGGCTACTTCAGTAGTAACATTGCTGAAAGTAGATCCGGCACATAAACAGCAGGTATATGATGCACTGGAGAAGTTACCCGGCACTACCGTGCTGGATAAACAGTATGCGGCTAACCGCCTGGTGGAAGTAGTGAAAAATGAGTTCAACAGCATTGCCTGGATGACTTCCCTGCTGGTGTTTTTCGCATTGTTGTTATCATACGGCCGTATTGAACTGGCATTGATCACCTTTATCCCAATGGTGGTAAGCTGGATATGGATACTGGGCATTATGGGCCTGTTTGGCATTAAATTCAATATTGTAAATATTATCCTGTCTACTTTTATTTTTGGTTTGGGAGATGATTACAGCATCTTTATGATGGACGGGCTGTTGCAGGAATACAGAACAGGGAAGAAAACACTTTCTTCTTTTAAATCATCCATCTTCCTGTCGGCCATCACTACTATTTTAGGACTGGGCGTACTTATTTTTGCACAGCATCCTTCGCTGAAATCTATTGCCCTGATCTCTATTATTGGTATCGGAACGGTGGTGTTGATCTCGCAGGTAATGATCCCTTTCCTGTTTAACTGGCTTATCACCGGGCGCGTGCGCAAAGGCTTTGCACCATGGACTTTCAAAGGATGGACGCTTTCTGTATTTTCCTTCATTTACTTCGCCACCGGCAGTTTCCTTTTAACGGCCATTGGTACAGTGCTGATCCGCTGGAATCCTTTCAATAAAGAGAAAGGAAAGGTATTGTATCACCGCATCCTTTCTGCATATACACACAGCGTATTGTATATTATGCGCAATGTAAAAAAGCGCATCATCAATCCATTGAATGAGCAATTGGAGAAGCCTGCGGTGATCATCAGTAACCACCAGTCGTTCCTGGATATATTGGTGTCTACCATGCTGCATCCTAAAGTGATATTGCTCACTAACCAGTGGGTGTGGCGCTCACCGGTGTTTGGCGCTGTGGTACGGCTGGCAGATTATTACCCTGTAGCAGATGGCGCTGAAGGAGCTATTGAAAAGCTGCGGGAAAGAGTGGCGGCAGGATATTCTATTGTAGTATACCCGGAAGGCACCCGCTCCCCGGACCCTGCTATCAAGCGGTTTCATAAGGGTGCGTTTTATATTGCAGAGCAACTGGGGCTGGATATTTTACCGATGGTAATTCACGGTACCGCCTATACGATGACCAAAGGTGATTTCCTGTTGAAAGATGGTACGGTAAGCGTAAAGTATTTACCGCGTATCCGGCAGGACGACAAATCATGGGGAGATAACTACAGCGCCCGTACGAAATCTATCAGCCGTTATTTTAAACAACAGTACGAAGTATTACGCGCGGAAACGGAGGTGCCAAAATATTTCCGGGAGCAACTGAAATATAATTACATCTATAAAGGGCCGGTACTGGAATGGTATATGCGGGTGAAAACGAAGATGGAAAACAATTATGAATTGTTCCATGAGTTATTACCCAAAGAAGGCCGTATACTTGACATTGGCTGTGGGTACGGCTTTATGGACTATATACTTGCCTGGACGGCGCCGGGAAGGAACATCACCGGTATTGATTATGATGAAGATAAAATAGCCACTGCGGCTCATTGCTTTAAGAAAGCGGAACAGCTGCAGTTCATTCACGGCGATATTTCCGATACCCCTTTTGACGAATATGATGCCTTTATTTTGAGCGATGTGCTGCATTACCTGCCTGCAGCAGAACAGGAAACATTGTTGCAGCAATGTATAGCGCGGCTCGCACCCGGTGGCGTGATTGTAATACGCGATGGCGACAGCGACAGGGCCAAAAGGCACGAGGGTACAAAGTTTACAGAGTTTATGTCTACAAAGGTGATCGGGTTCAATAAAACGAAAGCTCAGCAGTTAACGTTTTTTTCAGCAGCACACGTGCGTAACCTGGTTCACAAGTATGGAGCGGTAGCGGAGGAAATAGATAATACCCGTTACACCTCCAATGTCATATTTGTGATAAAAAAACTCTCCCAAAAAAATTATGCAACACTATGATGTTATCATTATAGGCAGCGGCCTGGGCGGCCTGGTATGCGGAGCGATCCTCAGCCGGCATGGGTACCGTGTATGCATATACGAAAAGAACCGGCAAACCGGTGGATGCCTGCAAACCTGGTCGAGAGATAAAGTGATTTTTGATTCCGGTGTGCATTATATCGGCGGACTGGCCCCCGGTGAAAACCTCTATCAAGTATTTAAATACCTCGGCATTTATGATCAGCTCCGGCTGAAACGCATGGATATGGACGGCTTTGATCATATCAGTTTCGCAGGCGATGATAAAGTATACCGCATTGCCCAGGGAGAGGAAAATTTCATCCGTACCCTGCTGGCGGATTTCCCGGGTGAAGAGGCCGCATTGCGCGCTTACTGCGATAAGATCGCCGAAGTATGCAGCAAATTTCCTTTGTATAACTTACGTACCGGCGATTATGAGGAGAAGCGCTCCGTGTTGCAGCTCAATACGGCCGATTATCTTCGCAGTATTACCCGTAATGAAAAACTGCAACAGGTACTGGCGGGTAATAACCTGTTGTACGCAGGCGTAGCAGAGAAAACACCCTTTTACGTGCATGCGCTGGTGGTAAACAGCTATATGAAAAGTTCCTGGAAGTGTGTGGATGGCGGCTCTCAGATAGGCAAGCTGTTATGCCGGCAAATCAGGGAACATGGCGGGGAGGTGATCCGCAACATGGCTGTAACGGCCATCAACGGGGAAGGCGACCGGGTAGATCATGTTGTATTGCAGGATGGAAGCAAGGCACAAGCCACGCATTACATCTCCAACCTGCATCCTGCACAAACCATGGCTATTACACACAGCGATGTATTGCGAAGCGCCTACCGTAACCGTATTCAGGGCCTGGAAAATTCCGTAGGCGCTTTTGTACTGAACGTGGCATTGAAGCCGCGTACCTTTAAATATCTTAACTATAATCATTATTACCACGCCACAGACAATGCCTGGGCGGGTATTGCCTATAAAGAAGAGGAATGGCCGCAAACCTATGCCATGTATGTAGCTGCCAGTTCTAAAGATGAAACATGGGCGGATAGTTTGTCGGTGATGACCTACATGCGCTATGAAGAAATGGAGCCATGGCAGCATACTTTTAACACCGTATTGCAAACAGGCAGCAGGGGAGCGGAGTATGAGGCTTTTAAAGAGAAGAAGGCCAACCTGCTCATCGATTGCGTGGAGAAGCAGTTCCCGGGCTTCCGTGATTGTATCCACACTTCCTATGTAGCTACGCCGTTGTCGTACCGCGATTACATCGGCACGGGCGACGGCAGTATGTACGGTATCGCAAAAGATAGTGCAGATCCCCTGCGGACAATGATTTCAGCCCGTACTAAGCTATCCAATTTGTATCTTACCGGACAAAACCTGAACTTGCATGGAATTTTGGGGGTAGCTATCAGCGGTGTGATCACCTCAGCGGAGTTGTTGGGGATGGATTTCCTGGTAGATGAAATTAATCAGTCAATTTATACTTAAGTGAAAAATAAGAAACGCAGCGGCTGGAGAAGATTTGGACGCATACTATTATACATCATTGGCTTTTTCATATTGCTTTTTGTGGGGCTGGCCATTTACCTGGTAGCCGTAAGCAAAATGCCTCCGCCGGAAATTGCAGACAAGAGTGCATTACAGCTGCAGCGCACTGCGCTGGACAGCACAGCCTATACTTTGGGCAATAACTGGTTCCGTAAAAGCAACAGTGGTTTGTATGAAATGTATGTGGAAGGAGCGCCTTTCGAAAGAGGGGTGATCAATGGCAAGCTTTCCGGGGAACTGATCCGCCGGCAGGAAGATGTGTTTGTGGCGCAGTTCAGCAAAATGGTGCCCTCTACTTTCTACCTCCATTTCCTGAAATATTTCATAGGCTGGTTTAACCGCGACCTGGCAGATCATGTGCCGGAGGAATTTAAGGAAGAAATATACGGAGAGTCCTTTTCTGCTTCACCCAACTACGATTATATCGGTACCAACTATGCGAGGCTGATGAACTATCATGCCGCACACGACATCGGGCATGCCCTGCAGGGCATGATGCTGGTAGGCTGTACATCTTTCGGTACCTGGAATGAGCAGTCGGCCGACAGTAACCTGATCATTGGCCGTAACTTTGATTTTTACATGGGTGATGATTTTGCGAAAGAGAAGATGGTGGTATTCTACCGCCCGCAGAAAGGTCATAACTTTATGTTTGTGACCTGGGGAGGATTTACCGGCGTGGTATCCGGCATGAACGACAAAGGTCTTACGGTAACCATCAATGCGGCTAAAACAAGTGTGCCCACAGCCGCTGCTACCCCGGTATCGCTGGTGGCGCGGGAAATATTGCAGTACGCAAAAAATATTAGCGAAGCCTGGGAAATTGCAAGGAAGCGCAAAATGTTTGTATCTGAATCTTTCCTGATCGGCTCTGCAGAAGATAACAAAGCGGTGATCATCCAGAAAACACCTGAGGGAATGGATATGTATAGTTCCGGTAAGAATTTTATCAGCTGTACCAATCACTACCAGGGCGATTCGCTGGGCAGCCTTGCTTCCAATAAACTGCAGATGAAAGAAAGCGCTTCCGAATACCGTTTCGAAAGACTAACGGAACTGATGAAAGAGAAAGGCCCCAACACCGTTCAAAAAACAGTGGACATCCTGCGTGACCGTGGTGGATTACATAATGCCGACATCGGGATGGGGAATGAGAAAGCCATTAATCAGCTGATAGCGCATCACTCCATTGTATTTGAGCCTAAGAAGGGAATGGTATGGGTATCTACCGCTCCGTACCAGCTGGGACAGTTTGTGGCCTATGACCTGAATAAGATATTCAGTATGCATGGCCTTACAAGCGATCATGAAGTATACGACAGTGCACAGAATATAGCAGCCGACAGCTTCCTGCTGTCAAAAGAGTATCTTGCCTTTGAAACCTACCGCCGGCTGAGGGATCAGCTGAAAGAAGGACAGGCAGTGGATATTAACGCATTGATTGCTTCTAACCCCGCCTATTACCACACTTATGTGCTGGCAGGCGATTATGAGTACAGGCAGGAAGCATATGCTAAAGCGAAATCTTATTATGAAACTGCTTTAACAAAAGTAATTGCTACTAAGGGAGAAGAAGATCATATCCGCAAACAACTGGCGCTGTGTAATGCTAAACTGAAAAGCTAACCGCTATGATCATTGGCATCGGGACAGATATTGTAGAAGTACCGCGCATCGCAGCAAAACTGGCGAAAGGAGACGGATTCCGTAACCTGGTATTCACCCCTTTTGAAATCAGTTATTGTGAAAACCAGGCGATGCCGGCAGAAAGTTATGCCGCCCGTTTTGCCGCAAAGGAAGCCCTGCTGAAGGCTTTGGGGACAGGATGGGGTAATGGCGGTGTAAATTTCGATGAAATAGAAATACGCAATGATGCCGCTCGTGCTCCCGCCGATGGTGGGAGGGGTCGCGCTGCTGTTCCTCCTCGGCCGCTCCAG
>NZ_DATMTE010000081.1:0-5370 GCF_035564935.1 Chitinophaga sp.
GATATTGAATTTGAAGGGGAGATGACCAAAGATGTTTCATTGAACGGCTTATTGATAATGCTGAAAAGAACGGATGTACATTTTCGGATTGAAGGCAGGAAACTGATTGTACAATAAAAACATATCAAATATGCTATACTGCTGCTTTTGAGCGGCGTGGCAATAAATACCGGATCAGCTTTTTTGAAAAAAAACCGCCACAGTTTAGGCCTGTGACGGTGGATTAATTCAGCTGGTTCAAAAAAACGGTTTGCCAACCACTTTTATTAACAACCAAATCTATTGCAAATCTATGCAAAAAAAATGCTATTGCCCCCCTGCCCACCCGGGGGAACACCAGGGCATTGCCCAATCCGCCGAAGCCGGATACAGCGGGTCCTTTAAAAAAGGATCGCTTACCAAAATCTTTAAGGTCATGAAATTAACTACCTTACTTTTAACTGCCGCTTTTATTCACGCCCAGGCCACTACTATGGCCCAAAACGTTACCATTTCCGGCAGGAACATGAGTTTAAAGCAGGTGTTTACTGCTATTAAAAAACAAACGGGTTATGTGTTGCTTAACCAGAAAGGAGTACTGACCGATTCCAGGCCGGTGTCGCTGTCTGTTAAAGATCTCCCGCTGGTGGAGTTGTTAAACGATGTTTTTAAAAACCAACCGCTGGAGTATGTGATCGAAGGCAAAACGATCCTGGTTTCCCGGAAAGCGCCGGCCACGGCTCCTGTTAAACCGCCATCTCCTTCCGTATCCTATATAAATGCCCTCATTCCTGTTAAAGGTATTGTCCGTTCTGCCAACGGGCAGCCTTTAGCGGGGGTGAACGTTGTAATAACAGGCACAAAGAAAGGTACTACCTCTACGGCTAATGGTTCTTTTTCTATTGATGCCAATACGGGAGATGTAATTAAAATATCTGCCATAGGATTTGCTCCGCTTACCCTTCGCCTCACCGGTGATCGTGTGCAGGTAGTGAACGGAGAGCAGGCTGGCAACGGGGAAAGTATTGCTGCAGCAGGCATTTCGAAACTGTTATCCGGCAATCCTTCGGCGCTCATTATCCAGCTTGCTGTAAGCACTTCACCGATAGACGAAGTGCAGATCACCGCTTACGGTACCACTACAAAAAGATTTAATGCAGGTAACATTACCACTATTTCATCAAAAGAAATAGCAAAGAACCCGGTAAATAATGTAATGGAAGCGTTGCAGGGTAAAGTACCCGGGTTGTTCATCCAGCAGGTAACCGGTCAGCCGGGAGGCGCCTTTACCATCAGGATGCGCGGCTCCGCAAACCTTACCACCGGCGCCACACAACCGCTGATCATTGTGGATGGGGTGCGTTTTCCCGGCGGTACCTTACCTCTTTCCACCAGCACCTTATATGGTACACAAAGCTTCCTGCAGGGAGGCAGCGGTTTAAATTATATCAATCCAAACGATATTGAAAGCATCGACGTTCTTAAAGATGTGGACGCCACCGCCATTTACGGCTCCTCCGGCGCCTATGGTGTAATTCTCATCACCACCAAAAAATCCAGGTCCGCCAATCAGTCTTTTAACGCCAACATCTACACCGGTATATCGGTCAATGGTAAAACCACTCCCCTGATGAATACCGAACAATACCTGATGCTGCGCCGTGAGGCACTGAAGAATGATGGCCTGGATGTACCCGCCAGTGATAATGACCTGAACGGTACCTGGCCTACCGACCGCTACACCAACTGGCGCAAGGAATTTATGGGAAAGTCGGCCGCCACTACCAATGCCAATTTCTCTTACAGCGGAGGCGCACAAAACACCACTTACCTGATCAGCGGAAGTCTTCGCGACATGGGAAATATACAGCGCCACAAAGGATCAAACAGGGATGGTTCCCTCCGGTTTGCACTAAACACCGGCACGGTTAACAATAAGTTTACTATGGGCATTACCGCCACTTACCTCTCCTCAAAAAATGACATGGTGCCCTACGATTTTTCTACCAGTGCGCTTACTCCTCCCAATGCGCCACCGGCTTTTAACAAAGACGGCAGCATCAACTGGGCAGCCATTGGTACAGACCTGAACAGCAGTGGCACTGCAAGTAATGCGAACAAGTTATATAAAAATGTAACCAACAACCTGCTGGCCAATGCCACCCTTACCTACCGGCCGGCTAAAAAGGTGACTCTTCGCAGCATTTTCGGGTACAACACCATTTCAGGGAAAGAGCTCATTGGTAATCCCACTTCTACCTTTAATCCAACAAACACCCAGGCAGCTACGCAAACAGTAGGTATTCTCCACCAATACAATACCCGCTCCATTACCATTTCACCGTATGGTGAATTTAATACCCTGATCAGCAGGAAAGGCGATCTAAGCATTAAACTGGGTGGAGAACTGAACAACCAGGTATCCTATTTCGACGACATCACCGGAACAGGATTTCCTTCTGATGCTTTGCTGAACAACCCTTCCGCCGGATCTACGGTAACTACCAATTATAATCTCACTGAATACCGGTCCATCGGTATGTATGGAATTATAAAATTTGTATGGGACGATAAATACATTGTCGATATTAATACACGGCGGGATGGTTCCACCAAATTCGGGCCGGGCCGTCGCATAGGAAATTTTGGTTCTGCAGCGCTGGGCTGGATCTTCAGCGGCGAAAAACTAGTCAGGGATCACCTGCCATGGCTCAGCTTTGGTAAGTTAAGGGTGAGCAGCGGCGTAGTAGGCGGCGACGCCATTGGCGACTTCCGCTACCTGGGAACATATAGTGTGATCACCGGATCCTATGATGGTAAAGTGGGCCTGTCGCCCAACTCGCTTCCCAATCCCCTGCTGAACTGGGAGCGCAATTTTAATTCGGAAGCCGGCCTGGAGCTGGGTTTCTTCAACGACCGGGTCACTACCGATGTTAGTTACTATCATAACCGTGCCGGTAACCAGTTGCTGGGACAACCTTTATCCAGTGTAACCGGTTATACCAGTTATACACTGAACTCCGATGCGCTGATCCGTACCAGTGGATGGGAAATCACCCTGAGCACCACCAATGTCAAAAGCAAAAATTTCACCTGGTCAACACGGTTCAATATTTCCGTACCAGAGAGTAAGCTACTGCGGCTGCCATCTCAAAGTAATCAAAATTCCAATTACGTGCTGAACAAACCTGTTACCGGCGTATTGCTTTATAAGTACAATGGGGTTAACCCTGAAACAGGCTTCTATAGTTTCACTGATGCCAAGGGCACTGTTTCGGATTTCACAGGAGGATTAACACAGGCAGATAAAACAGAGTTCGTAGATCTTGCCCCCAAATACTTTGGCGGGTTACAAAACTCCTTTACCTATAAGGGATTAACCGTCGACTTTTCATTTACTTTTACCAGTCGCACAGGCAAAAATTTCCTAGGTCAAACGGCCTTCCCTTTCGGATTATACGGTCTGAATGGCGCTACTGTATGGCTACGCCGCTGGCAGCAACCGGGCGATGTAACCGATATCCCCAAACTAAGCACGCAGATCAACAATATATTCCGGCAGTTTCTCCTGCAGGAGAGCACCGGGGCGTATAGTGACGCTACCTACGCGCGTTTGCAAAATGTAAGCATCCGCTATAGCTTCTCTCCTGAAGTGAACAAAATGCTGCATCTGAAAAATTTGTCGGTGTACCTGCAGGGACAAAACCTGCTTACCATTTCCAAATTCGACGGCGTGGACCCGGAAAACCTGAATGCCGGCGTGATTCCGCCATTGCGCATATTTACAACCGGAATTAATGTTACACTTTAACGTACCAAAAATGAAGATGATATTTCATACTGATCATAACTTACCGAAATCCCTGCTTACAGTGGCAGCAATGCTGACCATTACGCTCAACAGCTGCGAATCCTACCTGGATGGTACCCAGCTGCCTGCCAATACTATTGCGGCAACAGATGTTTACTCCAATGATAACATGGTGTCTACTGTTGTTACAGGTATCTATCTGACCATGAATGTTTCCGGTCCTTATACCGGCAATGCGAACGGCAATATCGGCAGTACCATGGGTTTATATACCGATGAACTCAAAAGCCTGCTGTCCGGCAATTTTGCAGATATCTTTTACAAAAATGCGGTTCAAAGCGGGCAAAGTGGCAACTGGTCTGACTTGTATAAGAAATTGTTCACGGTGAACACTGCCATTGATGGCATCAATACCAGCAAGGGTACCCTGGCTTATAAAGATCAATGGCTGGGCGAGTGCTATTTTCTCCGGGCCTATTTTTATTATTTCCTGGTCAATATTTACGGGCCGGTACCGCTTGCACTAACAAACGACTATACCATTAACAACCGGTTATCACGCGCACCGGAAGCGGAGGTGTACAAGCAAATCATTGCGGATCTTAAAATGGCGCAATCCCTGTTAGGCGATGAGTATAAAAACGGTTATGGTATCACCACTCCCAACCGCTTTCGCCCTAATAAGGCCGTTGCTACCGCCATACTGGCCAGGGTTTACCTGTATGCGAAAGACTGGCCCAATGCCGAGGCGCAAGCTACTATGCTGATCGGCAACACGAATTATGAAATGGTAGCAACAGACAAAGTATTCCTTGCCAACAGCAGGGAAACCATCTGGGCGCTGGCAACCAACAGTCCGAAAGTTGCCAATGAATATGCTTTCTATAATAATGGTATGCCTGCCACTATCACACCGCCGCAAACGCCCGCATCATCCAGTGTTTTCATTTCCCTGAGCAGTATGCTGATCAATGCCTTTGAGCCCGGCGATCAACGGTTCACTAACTGGACACGTACCTCTACGGTTTCTGCCACTTCCACCACACCGGCTGTTACCTACTACTTCCCCGCTAAATATAAATCGCCCGCAACCAATGCGGAATACGAGGTGATGTTGCGGCTTTCGGAACAATACCTGATCCGTGCAGAAGCAAGGGCCATGCAAAATAAAAGTACGGCTGTGGAAGATCTGAATGTGGTACGCCTGCGTGCAGGCCTGCAGGCCTTACCAGACGGCAACCAGGCTACGCTGCTTGCCGCCATTGCCAGGGAAAGGCAAACAGAACTGTTTACAGAAGGCGGCCACCGGTTCTTCGACCTGAAACGTACCGGCGTGATTGATGCTGTAATGGCAACAGTGGCGCCCCTTAAATCAACTACCTGGCAACCGTATATGGCTTACTGGCCTATTCCGCCAGGCGACCTGCTGCAAAATCCTAATCTTACCCCTAACCCGGGATATCTTCAATAAATGATTCAAAACAGGATGGCTGCTTGCCATCCTGTTATTTCTCAACACACATAGTACAACAAACGCTTTATGAAAAAGAAATTCTTCCTCGCCGCCCTGCTGGCGCCGG
>NZ_DATMTE010000082.1:0-3348 GCF_035564935.1 Chitinophaga sp.
CTGATCTTACCCATTCCGGATATGGATTGAGTAATACTGGGATCTCCTTTATATTTTACGTGGCCCATGCCTGAAATGGCTATATTCAGGCTCTTCTGCACAAATACATTTGCTTTACCGGTACCGGAAATACCAAGTTTCGCCTCATCGGTGGCCAGATCCAGCGCTGAAATATCTGCAGCACCGGAAATGCCATAGTCGGCCTTGTCTGTATTACCTTTCAGGGTAACGTTACTTGCCCCGGAAACGCCCACTTTCAGTTCATGGGTGCGGATATCCAGGTTGACATCGGCAGCGCCGCTGAAGTCCAGCCGCAGGCGGTCGCTGGTAAGTTTACCCTTACTGGTAAAACCACTGGCGCCACTGGCCGATAACTTATCTACTTTCTGCAAGGTGATATATACCCTGACTTCTTTTGTAGGCTGAATATTGTAGCCTTTCTTTGAATGAATGCTTAACTCGCCACGGGATATATCTGTTACGATATATGGCAGCAGGTTGTCTTCCGCCTCTACCCGGATGCTATGGGTATTTCCCTGTTCAATGATCACTTTGTAAACACCGGAAGTACTGATATCTGTAAAGGCAGATGCCTCCCGGGATTCCTGTTTCACATTTCCGTTTCCTTTTATCCTTTCGTTATTTTGGCTTGAAAAGGAAAGAAGCGCGGTGGCGGCCAGTAACAATGGCAAAGCAACCAGGCAATAAGCAGCAATTCGTTTCATAGTCAGTATTATTTTAAAAAGATTTAGAATGGCGTTCTGATCTGTTTAATAAGTATCGAGATTTACATCTGTATTTGTACCGCGTATTTTTATATAGGGAGATGATTCATTGCCTCCCCCTGCCAATGCAGTATAACGCAGGGTTGAATTTTTCTTGTTGGAAATCACATTCTTCAGCTCCAGCCCTCCGGTGCTCAGGTCACCGTACACCAGGTTCACCTCAATCGACAATGGCTGCCTGGGTCCGAACTTCACATTCAGGTCGGAATACGTGAGCTGGAAATCGGCCTGCTTAAAGCCTCCGCTTACCTTTTCTATCTTCACATTTCCATAGGTCATGTTCAGATCTGCCGCCTGCTGCAGCTCTTTTATTTTTACATCGGAATAAGTACCCCGGCCTGCAACAACACCTGCCACCTCCATTTTATAATCATCATAATTAGAAGAGATCTTCAGGCTGCCCACCCGGCTAAATCCATACTCACTGTAGTTGGAATTGGCATCGAGCGATTCCAGCTGCCCGCCACGGATATCAGAATAATTCCCTTTCACGGTAACCCTTCCTGCCTTCCCGATTTTCCCTTTATCACAATAATTTATTTTCAGAACAAGATCCTGTGCCTCACGGATATCAAAAGTGCAGTAATTCATTTCAAGGGTGGCCGGGAAACTGAATTTATCCGCAATCACATCTCCGAACTGGTTCTTCACTGCCAGGCTTTGCATATTTTGCGGGATATAAATGTCGTAATCAATGTTCACGTAGTCTTTTGAATCCATCTTACCTCCCCATGAAAACCAGCCGGAGCTGCTCTTCGACGGGTTATAGGAGGTATTCAGTAATACTAAATTGTTAAGCTGGCTCGCGTTCACTTCTACCATTTCTGCAACAGCTTTTGCCTGTTCATCATTCTTGCCGAAGCCGGTTACCGTAATAGTCGCTTTAATTTCACTTTTGTTCCACGCATGAAAAATAACCTTACCATATTTATTAGCGATGTTTAACGTGGCATTATCATTTACATTAAACTCCTTTACAATGGTTCTTTTGTAAGCCGTAGCTCCGTTGTGAGCCTGTGCCAGTAAAGGCAGCAGCAGAAATAACAAGCATTTAAATTTCAGCTTCATAGCGTTTTTTTGTATGACCGGGAGCTACGTGTTTCTCCTGTAACTCCTCCAAAATTTTATCCAACAGATCCAGTTTCAGCTGGTAATAGCGCACCATGGCAGCGCGGATTCTTTCATTGCCCGGGTTATTTTTCAATTCTTTTTCCAGTGCCTTATAAGTATCGTTGCGAAGCTCCAGTTCTTTACGGGCAGTACTATCCAGCCCCAGTGTTGAATCGGGATAAGCTTCAATCAGCTGCAATTTTTCGTTTATGCGCGACGTATAGTAAACACCCGCTTCCTGTATGTCAGGCGCTAATACAGCGAGGTCCTGCTGTGGCGGCGGCTGACGTTTTTGGGTAAAGTAAAAAAGAGCACCGGCATTGGCCAGCAATACCACTATCACGGCCGCTTTGAACCAGTTTTTCTGTAACAGTAAAATTACCTTTCCTTTACCACTGCCCGACAGCTCCTGCTCCAGTGCGGCCCAAACCCTCGGTGAAGGCCCCTGTTCCTCAAATTCGTCCCGGTGCTGGCGGATAAACCCTTCAAAATTGTCTGGCATTAACGAGTTACATTTTGCTGTTTTACAATTTGTCTTACCTTTTCCTTTGCACGCATATATTGCGTTTTGGCGGTAGATTCGGTAATACCCAGCATTTCTGCTATTTCCCGGTGTGAATACTCTTCAAAAAGATAGAGATTCAATACGGTGCGGTATCCCTGTGGCAGTCCATGAATGGCCGACTTCACTGCGGCAACGGTCCAGGTGAACTGGGCCTCATCAATGCCCTCTTCTGCCATCACTTCCACTTCTTCCACTTCTTCAAAATACACCTTCTTTTTACGCAGTGTATTCAAACAGTGGTTTACCACAATCCGCTTGATCCAGGCGCTGATGCTGGTTTCCTGTTCCAGCCTGTTAATGTTTTTATGCACCTGGATAAAAGCCTCCTGCAAAGTGTCTTCTGCATCACTCACGTTATTGGTCATACGCAGGCAAATGTTATACATCGCAGCCGAATAGGCTTCGTACAATTCACGAAATGCACGGACATCTCCTTTTTTGCAGCGTTCTACTACATTTGCTGCGAGTGGCGTCTGATTCAAGTTAGTGGCTGATGCTTTCATTATAAAGACGATAATTGTAAAAAAGGTTGCATGAAGCTGATGGGGAAATTTCCGGTTTAGTGTGACTTTATCCGTTTAATCAACAGCAAAACTTCGTTATCTTATTAATTATTAAGTATTTATAGAGAATGGATGAAAGTAGGGTCCCGGTAAAAATTTTTTCAAAATTATTGTAATGGCCTGTCCGTCTGCCTCAAATTTTACCAAACTGTCATTTCCTGTGATGAAACCGGCACATCTTTATCCGGTGAAAGTGGTAAGGAAAACGCAGCCCGGTAAAGGGCTACGTTTTTCCATCCTTATATACCTAAAAAACCATCTTCACACAGGCGAAGCTTAATTACCACCCTGTTTAATACGATTCTGTTCAGCTTCCAATCCGGTT
>NZ_DATMTE010000083.1:0-10428 GCF_035564935.1 Chitinophaga sp.
TCTTTTGCTATTTTTTCCGGATCAGGATAATGATTTTGCGGGAAGCGTACGGTCTTAGAAACGCGGACAGAGGGTTTTATATTTGTTGTTTTCGTTCCGCGTGTGAATATAGATAAGGGAAATTTCTAGGCCGCCACGGTAGTTGGAGGCTGGTTTCAGGCTGGACACGTTGGTATCGTAAGTAAGGCCTATCTGGAAGCCTTTGATTTCAAGGCCCACATAGGGAATAATGGCATCTTTCATCCGGTACCAGCTACCCAGGTAAAAGGTAGTGGGGTTATCATCCATATCGTTGAGCATGAAGCCGTAGGCGCCGCCAAAAGTAAATTCGGAAGCGGTGCTTTGTTTCATGTACAGGATACTGGCGTGAAACCTGTCTTGCCCGTTTACCGGAACAGAACCGCCTCCATGCAGGGTCCAGCGATAGCTGAGCCGGTTCTGGGTAAGGTTCATGAATGATTCTGTAGGCTGGGTGATATGATAATAGGAAGCGCCCAGGTAAATATTGGATGCTTCACCGATGAGGCCGTTGTATAAAATACCGACGTTGGGATCGAAGTAAGATATTTTTGGATTTACCAGCGTTTCATTACTGGGAATCATTGGGTTATACCCGTTGTTATCGATCTGGTTTTCAAATTGCAGTTTGGTGTTGTCTATTCTTTTTTGCACCAGTGTTCCCTGAAGACCGATGGCCAGGGTATGATTTCCTTCGGGATCCAGCCCTTTATGATAGGCGGTGCTGAAGGAAAGGTAACTGGAAGTGAGGGCGCCACCGCCGCTTCTGTCGTACATTGCCATAAGACCTACTCCCCATATGTCGGTATAAGAGATCACGTTTTTTAAGATACCGAAATCAATAGCTGCGGTTCCTGTTACAAAGGGGGTAGAAATGCTCCTCCATTGCGACCGGTAGTTGCCGGATAAACGATAATCTCCTGAAAATAAACCTGTAAATGCTGGGTTAAGGGTTAGCGGCGACGCAAAAAACTGCGAAAAGTGCGGGTCTTGCGCCCGCAACGGATTTAAATAAAGTAATATGGCCAAGAATAGTAAAGCTCTTTTCATATAGTTAAGCTTATAGCATAGGGTTTATGCGATACCGGTGAAGGTACGCCAATTAAATCATATCTCAAATTAAATTCATGTATAAAAATCCGGTGCCGCAAAAAAGAATAGCAGTTTTGTTCTTTTTAAAGATACAAAACTGCTATCTGCAAAACGATTATTCAGGATTATTATTGTTGTAATTTATTTCCGAAGGCCAGGTCGCCGGCATCTCCCAGCCCCGGTACTATGTAGCCTTTGGCGGTGAGTTCATCATCAATATCTCCTGCCCAAATGGTGAGGTTCGCTTTGGTAGTGCGTAGTACATATTCGATTCCCACCGTACATGCAATGGCCACTACGAGGTGTATATGACTGGGTTTGCCTATCTCTTCCAGGTGCTCTATGGTTTTTACAAGTGAAGAACCGGTGGCAAGCATGGGATCGGAAAGAATAAGCACCTGTCCGTCGATGGAAGGAGTGCTCACATATTCCAGGCTGATATCAAAAGAACCGTCGTGGTTATGTTTCCGGTAAGCAGAAACAAATGCGTGATCCGCCTTATCGAAGTAATGTAACAGTCCCTGGTGCAATGCCAGTCCTGCGCGTAAAATGGTAGCCAGTACCGGTTGTGATTTCAGTACCCGGCAGGTAGCAATACCCATGGGGGTAGTTACTTCCTTTTCCTCATAATCCAGTGTTTTGCTGATCTCGTATGCCGCTACTTCTCCCAGCCGTTCCATGTTACGCCGGAAACGCATACGGTCCTGCTGAACGTCTATATTCCTGATCTCGCTTAACCATTCTCCCACCAATGAATTGGTTTCACTTAAATTGATAATCATGAGCTGTTCCTTTGAGGCCGCAAAATACCGAAAAATAGTGGAACTACTCCTTGTCCAGCAGCATCGCTTTTTTCACCAGCTGAATAAATTCAGCACGGTAACCTTCGGCATCTGTACCCCTGGAATTGCCGGCCCAGGACAACACCTGGTCGTAAGTAGCAGTGCCTTTAAATGCAGAGTGACGCAGCAATTGCCCGAAGGCTGCCACGGAAGCCGCCATCCGGAAATCTTCCGGTACATCGGTAATTTCCTGATTACTGTAGGGGAGTACTTTTTCCATCAGTGAACTGCGATCGCCAGCGGGTTGTTTGTAACGTAATTTCACGGTAAGTACTTCGGATTTATTACCGATCACTTTACCCTGCTGGTATTTCAGCGGGTCTACCCAGTTAACGGTTTCGCCCTTTTGCCCGGAAGGAATAATTTCATACAGGGCGGTTACCGTGTGTCCCATTCCCATATCTCCTGCATCTTTTTTATCGTTGTTGAAATCTTCATTGGCCAGCAGGCGGTTTTCATAGCCTACTAACCGGTACGACTGCACGAACTGCGGGTTAAATTCCACCTGCAGTTTTACATCTTTAGCCACGGTAAAAATTGTACCGCCAAACTCCGTAACAAAGGTTCTGCGGGCTTCTTCAAAATTATCGATATAGGCATAGTTACCATTTCCTTTATCTGCCAGCAGTTCCAGTTTATTATCTTTATAATTACCCATACCAAAACCAAGTACTGAAAGAGAAATACCTTTTTCCCTTTCCTTTTCGATCATCCGGGTGAGTTCTCCGTCGCTGGAAACGCCTACATTGAAATCGCCGTCGGTAGCAAGTATTACGCGGGTGTTACTATTTTTTGAATGCAGTTCGCCGGCAATGCTGTAGGCCATTTTTATGCCTTCGCCACCGGCAGTGGAACCGCCGGCTTCCAGCTGCTCAAGTGCAGCGAGGATCTTCTGCTTATTGCTACCGCTGGTAGCGGGGAGCACTACTCCTGCAGCGCCGGCATATACCACAATTGCCACCTTGTCTTCCGGACGAAGCTGTTCCGTTAATACTGCGAAGGCCCGTTTTACCAGCGGCAGCCTGTTTTCACCAAACATTGAACCGGAAACATCTATCAGGAAAACCAGGTTGGATGCAGGGAGGCTGCGGGTATCCATCTGTTTACTTTTTAATGCTACGCGTACCAGCTGGTGCTTTGTGTTCCAGGGACAAATAGCCATATCCGTGTAAATGGCTACGGGGTCTTTGCCTTCGGGGGCTTTATACTGGTAGTCAAAATAATTGATCATTTCTTCCACTCTTACAGCATCCGGCTCCGGCATCATACCCTGGTTCAGGAAGCGGCGTACATTACTGTAGGAGGCACGGTCCACATCGATGCTGAAGGTGCTGAGCGGCTGGTCGGTGGTGGCATGGAAAATATTTTCATTAATAGGGCTATAGTCTTCTGTATTGTATGCCGGGGCAGGCGCATAGCTCATCTGGTTGCCCCTGATGGAGGACACGGACCCGGTTACATTCCTGCGTTTTTGAGTGGCGTAGCCCACCACCACTACTTCAGACAATGCAGCATTGGTGGGGGCAGCTTTATCCTGCATTATATACTGGTTACTTCTTTTATCAATTGGCTGCAGCCGGACCAGCTGCACTTTCAGTTTATTTTGTCCTGCACTTACCGTTATTTCCTTAACCGGGTAGCCCGAAGCGTTTACTTCCAGCATCAGCGTACCGGTGGCGGTTTTCAGGCTGAACTGCCCTTTTTTATCGGTAGCTGTTAATACATCCGTTCCTTTCATCCTGATCACTGCATTGGGGATGGGGCTTTTGAGCAGACTGTCTGTTACAATACCTGTAATAACCCTTACCTGTTGGGCGGAGGCGGTAAATGCCACCAGGCAGCTGAGTAATAGTAAAGTGAGATATTTTTTCATGGCGAAGTAGTTTTCTGCCGGTATGATGTGTGGGGCGATCCTGTTTCCATAAATCGTAAAAAAAATATTTTAAAACTACCTTTGCTGAAATTTTTGTCGATGGTATATAACGTGATTGGCACCATGTCTGGTAGCTCATTAGACGGATTAGATATAGTTTTTGCGGAACTGACCGAGATACGCGGACAATGGACCTATGTTATCAAGGCTTCAGAAAGCCTGCCTTATGAACCGGAATGGGCGGAGAAGCTGGCACAGGCCACTTCCTTACCGGCAAAGGATTACCTGCTGCTGCATACCGCCTATGGGCATTATACCGGCAGGCGTATCCTGGATTTTATTGAAAAGAACCAGCTGGATCATAAAATTCACTTCATTGCTTCTCATGGCCATACCACGTTTCATATTCCTTCACAGAAAATGACCGCGCAGCTGGGCGATGGCGCAGCTATCGCCGCGGTAACCGGGTTGCCTGTTATCAACGACTTGCGGGCGGTGGATGTAGCGCTGGGCGGACAGGGGGCTCCTATAGTGCCTATTGGCGAAAAATACCTGTTGCCCGGCTACCAGTACTGGCTTAACCTGGGCGGCATTGCCAATATTTCTGCGCAGCTGCCGGAGCAGTTTGTGGCATTTGATATCTGCCCGGCCAACCGGGTGTTAAATTCACTGGCAGCGGCGCTGAATAAACCGTACGATGATGGCGGTGCGCTGGCAGCAGGCGGGGTGGCCGATAACAGTCTGCTGGAGCAACTGAATCAACTGGATTACTATGCTAAGCCATGGCCCAAATCGCTGGCCAACGACTTTGGCACCCATACCATATTACCGCTGATAGCGCCTTTGCGCATTTCTGTGCAGGGTAAGCTCCGCACTTATGTGGAGCATATTGCCGCACAGGTGACCCTTGCTGTGAAAGCGCTGAAAGCACAGCTGCCGGAAGGCCCCGGCAAAATGCTGGTAACCGGCGGGGGCGCCTTTAATACATTCCTGGTAAGTACTATCCGCCAACAGCTGGAGCCGTTGGGCATTACCGTGGAAGTACCGGATGAACAAACCGTTAGTTTCAAGGAAGCGTTGATTATGGCGCTCATCGGAACATTGCGCTGGAGGCAGGACGAGAATGTATTGAGCGGGGTTACGGGCGCATCAAGGGATTCCATTAACGGTGCATTGTGGACAACGCATTAACAAGAGATTATATCAAAAAAAGCAGCGGAGCCGCTGCTTTTTTTATTTAGTAAGGTAGGGTAAATTGAAAACTGTCGCCGTCAAACAATCCCAGGTCGCTCAGTTTTAAATGCGGGATAACCAATAGCGCCATAAAGGACAAGGTCATGAAAGGGGATGCCAGTGTGGATCCCAGTTCTTTGGCTGCTTTGTCCAGCGCGCTGTATTGTGCGGCCACCGTATATCCGTCGAGGTTACTCATCAGTCCTGCAACAGGTAACGGCAACCCTTGTGTAACCCCGTTACCCACCGCGCTGATGCCGCCCTGTGCAGCGATCACGATATTGATGGCTGCAGCAATGCTTTCATCGTTGGCGCCCACCGCAATGATATTGTGACTGTCGTGTGCCACAGAAGACGCGATGGCGCCGTGTTGCAGGCCGAAGCCATGTATAAATGCTATTGCGGGCGCTGCTTTCCGGTAGCGGTTTATTACCACCAGCTTGAGGATATCCTGTTGCGTATCACTAACTATCTGACCGTTGGCGACCTGCAACACCGCGGAAAGTGCATTCGTGATCAACTGCCCGTCCATGGCGCCGATCACCTTCACATTTATCTCTTTTGCATTACTATCGTTAACGGGCATACGAATATCATCTGCAGTTACCGGATCTGCTATAAAATTATTTACGGGAGATGAAGAAATGGAAGGTATCAGCGATTGTCCGTTTTCCGCCACTTTCCCACCGTTAATATAGGTGGCGAGTATGTTAAAGTTTTGCAGATCATCTGTTACAATAAAATCCGCCGGATCATTTGCGCGAAGCAGGCCATTGTCCAGTTTATAGTGCAGTACCGGGTTAATGCAGGCCGCCTTTAATACTTTGAACAGGTCAACGCCATAGGCCAGCGCCCGTTTTACGAGGAGGTTGATATGGCCCTCCACCAGGTTGTCGGGGTGTTTATCGTCGCTGCAAAACATGATATGGTCGGCATGATCATGCAGCAATGGGTACAAGGCTTCAAAGTTTTTTGCAGCGCTTCCTTCACGGATGAGGATATGCATGCCATACTGCAGTTTATCCAGGGCTTCTTCTATGGTAAAGCATTCATGGTCGGTGCTGATGCCGGCGGCAATATATGCGGCAGCGGTTTCGCCCCGCAGGCCGGGAGCATGGCCGTCTACAGGCTTACCTGCTTTTTTGGCGGCGGCTATTTTAGCGAGTACTTCCGGATCTTTATGCAGTACGCCCGGGAAGTTCATCATTTCTGTAAGATATTTGATGTCGTTTCTCTGCAATAATGCTTCAATATCGGCTACGGTTACTGTTGCCCCTGCCGTTTCAAAAGCGGTGGCCGGTACGCAGGAGGGAGCGCCGAAATTAAACCGGAAGGGTACTTTTTTGCCATTTTCCAGCATATATTCTACACCCTTTACGCCCATTACATTAGCTATTTCATGCGGATCGCTTACGGTGGCAATGGTGCCGTGTACAACGGCCAGGCGGGCAAATTCTGAAGGAATGAGCATAGAGCTTTCCACATGTACGTGCGCATCCGTAAAGCCGGGGAGCAGGTAGGTGTTGTATTTGTTACTGTTGCGTTCGATGCTGCTGATGCGGCCGTTTTTTATATGAAGCGTAGCCGGGTATATTTCCTGTTGCAGTATATCTACGAGGTTGCCTGAGAGCTGGAATGTATTCATTTTGCAAAGCTAAGGAATAGGTCGTATTTTCAATGCTGGCGTATTTTTTGAAAAGAGATGCCGGAGTTGCTCAGAGGTATCTTTATTGTTCAACGGAAAACATTTTTTTATGATCACAGGAACCAGGTTTTATACACTGTTAACTGCTTTGCTGATGGCTGGTTATTGTGCCGGCGCACAATCTGCTGACGAGTTGATTGCTAAGAATATTGAGGCAATGGGAGGTAAGGAGAAGCTGAAAGGGATCAAGTCGCAATATGTAGAGGGAAATATGGAAGTACAGGGACAAACGGTGCCTATCAGGCGTTGGGTAAAGCAGGACGAGGCCATGCGGCTGGAGTTTACGGTAAATGGTACCAGCAATGTGCAGGTGGTAACCCGTGATGCGGGCTGGAGCCTGATGCCGGTGATGCAGCAAACAACGCCGCAGGACATGAACCCGGAGATGCTGAAGCTGATGAAAACCCAGCTGGATGTAAGAGGGGAACTGTATGGCTATAAAAGCAAAGGGAAAAAGATAGAATTACAGGGAAAGGATACGGTGAACGGATCTCCGGCATATAAGCTGAAGATCACTGCTGCAGATGGAACATCGGGTATTGCTTACCTGGATGCCAAAACTTACCTGCTGGTGAAGGCAACTAATCACATGAATGTGCAGGGACAGGAGATGGACCTGGTAACGTTATTGTCGGACTACAAAAAAACACCGGAGGGGCTGGCCTATCCTGGTGTAACAGAGCAGGATCCGGGTGGAGTGAAAATAAACATTATGAAGATTGAAACGAACCAGCCGGTGGCGGATAGCCTGTTTGCCAAGCCTAGCAATCCTTAAAGAGCGTGCTGCTACCGGGCGGCCCAGGCCCGGTAGCGGTTTTACTTATTTATACAGCGTTGCCATGGCTTTGGCTTCCTCAGCCATTTTTTCAGCCAGGTGCGCGGGTTTCAGCACTTTTACCTGGGAGCCATAACTCAGCAGGGTCATGGTAAGTTCGGGGTTTATAACAACGTGAAGGGATACACGGCATTCATCATTGTTATCTTCCACTATTTCCTGGGAGGAATGGATGGGCTGCGACTTTACATATTTACCCTGCCTTGGGGTAAAGCTTAGTAATACATGTTCCGGATCTCCGTCGTGTACCGTAATGCCTACTGCATGCTGGAAGTAGCTGGCTTCGTCAAAATTCTTTTCATCAAAATGTTTATTGGTGGGCCAAAGTTTCACTACCCGGTCCAGCGCAAAGGTGACTACTGCACCGCCGCGTGTTTTCTGGCTTTTACCGATAAGATAAAAGCGGTGCTGGTATTCGCGGAGATGATAAGGTTCTACCCAATGTTCTTTAGGTTCATCGCGGTCGAAGCTCTGGTAGGCAATGCGGATCACTTCCAGGTTTTTAATAGCGTCCACTATTTCCGGGATATGTTCTGCCCCTTTGTATTGAGAGGCCCGGGTAAACTTAATGAGCCCTTTATGCTGAAGGGCTTCCCTGTTCATTTTCAGACTGGCGGCAATTTTCAGAATAGCGTCTTCAAATTGCTGTACTACCGGCAGGCTCCGGAATTGTTCCAGTATACCAATGGCAATTTCCAGCCCCTGCAGATCCGCTTCTTCTATAGGGGAATTACTGATGGAAAAGCTATCGTCTGAGTAGCGGTAGGTACCACTGCTGCGCTCATATACAATAGGCGCCATATAATTCAGTTCAGGGTCCTGGCGCATATCCTGGATATCTTTCTGGATGGTGCGGGTAGAAATTGCAGTTCCCATTTTATCCGATACATACTCAATCAGGTTATCCAGGGTAGGTTTGGGTTTCTGCTTGCTGCGCAACCGCTCATCGATCCAGCGGTAGCGCGACACCGCGTCTTTATTCTTTGGCAAAAGATAAAATTTAGATAATAAAAATAAACAATTCCCGCTTTTGCAACGAGGATTAAAAAAATTATCATCAAAAGATCACTACGCAAATCCCTTGCGTGCGGCGCCGGTAAATTTGTAGTGTTATTAAAACCTGATGGTTATGAACAAGGTAAATACAACTACAGCAATTACGCAGGTGCAGGCCATTTCAATTGAGCAGATCATCATGGATGATTCCAATTATCTGACACTCTGGGGCCAGGCGCTACTGGATGAAGTATGGTATCCCTGTGATTTTGTAACTACTTATGAAGTAATGAACACCATGCTGCGTTTCAGCCAGGATAAGCATGATGCCGTGCAGATGACGATTGTGAAGAAACTGGAGGATATGCGCCGTACACCGGACATTATAGACCTGGAGGCAGAACTTGGAGGAGCCGTGGTATTTGATCATCTCATATTCCATATGAGAAGGCCCTGCCTGCAGCAGGACGAGAACTGGGAAGCATATGCGGATGAAGAATGCTACTATATTGAGCGCGTGATCCAGATGCCGGTGCCTGTACAGCCTACGCTACCACCTGCGGCACAGTACAGCTCCGGTAGTATCAATGAGAAAATGGAGTACTGTATACAAATGCTTCATGATGCCTATAACCTGTATCTCGGATTTATTGAACTGGAACTGGGAGAGGATACTGCCCGGGTAATGGCCGCACTGGAAAACGATAGCAAGTTCAGTATGGCTTATTATGCCTGGCAGTTGCATACTTCTGCCGCTAAATAGAGATTGACCATATTTTTATTCATTGATCGTATTCGTCTATTGACGAACCCTGTATCCATTTTACGTTAACCCCTGATCACATTTTTATCCATTGACAAACCCTGTATCCATTACGTTAACCTTAAAACACAAAACGATGACGAAAAATCCATTTATGTTAACCCTGGCATCAATGAATGTTAATTTTCATACATATGTTGATGCTGACCCTCATCCATTTATATTAACCGCCTTGCCTTGCATCCATTTACGTTAACCCCTGATACCCATAGGCATCTGCCTGGGATCCGTTTGAATTAACCCCCGATTTCCATTGTTTGTTAACTCCCAATTCCTTCGCCCCGGAAAAAAAACGCAAATTTCTGAAAAAAATCCCTTAAAGTCTATAAATCTTGTAGGAAAATGCTATTTTTGGTCAATTAAATCGTAAAGCTATGAGTTTAAGACTGGGCGATGCTGCTCCTAATTTCAAGGCCAATACCACAATAGGGGAAATAGATTTTTACGATTACCTCGGCGAAGGTTGGGGGATCCTGTTTTCCCACCCGGCAGACTTTACACCGGTATGTACTACCGAATTGGGCAGAACTGCCCAGTTAAAGGACGAGTTCGCAAAACGTAATACCAAAGTGCTGGCTGTAAGCGTGGATCCACTGGATAAACACCTGAGCTGGATAAATGATATTAACGAAACACAACAGTGTGACGTAACTTTTCCTATTATTGCAGACGAAAACAAAACAGTGGCAAACCTGTATGATATGATTCATCCAAATGCCTCTGAAACATTTACTGTCAGATCCTTGTTTATTATAGGACCAGACAAGAAAGTAAAACTCATTATCACTTACCCGGCCTCTACCGGCAGGAACTTCGTAGAAGTGCTCCGCGTATTGGATTCCCTGCAGTTGACCGCTAAGTATAGCGTAGCTACCCCGGCAGACTGGAAAGATGGGGAAGATGTAATCGTTACAGCAGCGGTGTCAACAGCAGATATTCCTGCGCGTTTTCCGAAAGGCCATAAAATTATCAAGCCTTACCTGAGAACTACACCACAGCCAAATAAGTAAT
>NZ_DATMTE010000084.1:0-5314 GCF_035564935.1 Chitinophaga sp.
ATTTTAATATGTAGTACATAAGTATTTAATTGTAATCCTCAGGATCAATTAAACAGGTTCCTGTATGAAAATTATTTTCGGGCACTGAGGTATGAACAACCGATCTGTCTGTACTTCAAAACCGGATAATCCAATATAAAAGTATCATTTCATGAAGCATAAACATATTGAAGGACTGATTGCTGCTGCATTTACACCCTTTCACGGGAATGGTTCCCTGAACCTGGAACTGATACCTGCTTTAACAGATAAGCTGGTAAAAGACGGTTTAAAAGGCATTTTTGTTTGCGGCAGCAATGGCGAAGGTCCTAATATGACTACCGAAGAAAGAATGCAGGTAGCGGAAGCATTTGTAAAAGCGGCCAATAAGCGGTTGCTGATCATTGTACATGTGGGGCACAGCAGTATTGCAGAATCGCGGAAACTGGCGGCGCATGCCGCCGCAATAGGAGCAGATGCGTTTTCCTCGGTAGCGGCATTTTATTTCAAACCTGCCTCTGTGCAGGTGCTGGCAGATTGCATGGCGGATATTGCAGCTGCGGCGCCCGCATTGCCTTTTTACTATTATCACATTCCCACGCTTACAGGTATAGGAATGGATATGATGGAGTTTCTCAGGATAGCAGGCAACAGCATACCCAACCTGGCAGGTATAAAATATACAGCTTCCACTATCCATGAATATCAATCCTGTTTTAACTACCAGGACAATCGTTTCGATGTATTGTTCGGGTACGATGAACTGTTATTGCCGGCACTGGCAGTGGGTGCAAAAGGCGCTGTCGGCAGCACCTACACGTTTGCAGCGCCGTTATACCTGCAAACAAAAGCGTATTTTGAAAAAGGAGATATAAAAGCCGCACAGCAGCATCATTTATTCATGGTAGAGGTGATCAGGATCTTTGCAAAATACCCGCCTATACCGGCGCAGAAGGCCATCATGAAAATGCTGGGCTGGGACCTGGGACCATGCAGGCTGCCATTGACCACGTTTAGCCAGGCGTTATATGACCAGTTATATAAGGAGCTGGATGAAATATCGTTTTTTCAGAAAGTACAACATTCATGAAACGGATACTTTATTCAATATTAATGGTGATGACAGTGAACATAGTTAGCGCCCAGGAAAAAAGTGTAAGTAAGGTGGAGTGGTCGGTAGCAGCGATGCTTCCGCCCGTTGCCGGGCTGCTGGTGCAGCCCGGTGTGGCCGGGCCTGTAACAGGCATCAGTAATGGTATGCTGATTGTTGCCGGCGGCGCCAACTTCCCGGATGCCCTGCCCTGGAACGGTGGTATAAAGAAATATAAGCAGGATATTTATATTTTCCGGCAAGATGAAAAAGGCCATGTGCTGCCAGGGAATGTAAGCCGGCAAACATTGCCGCAGGCAGTAGCTTACAGCGCCAATGTGAGTATGCCGGACGGGCTTATATACATAGGCGGGGAAAATAATAACGGTCCTGCAGGTAATGTAATACGCTTAACATGTAACAACGCCGGTGAAATTAATTTTACGCCGTTACCACCATTGCCCTTGCCGCTCACTAATTTATCGGCTGCGGGCTCAGGGCATATCCTGTTTGTAGCCGGTGGCGAGTCGGTGAATGGCGTCTCCGGTAGATTCTTTTCGCTGGATCTATCCACACCGGGCGCCGCCTGGCAAACGCTGCAGGATGTGCCGGTAGCCGTTTCCCACGCTGTAATGGCCATACAGGATGGCGGGGTGTACCTCATTGGTGGCAGACGTAAGAACAGCAACGGCATCAGCGATATTTTCAATACCACCTACCGTTACGATTTACATACCGATAAATGGGCATTGAAAGAACCGCTTCCCTATGCGGTATCTGCAGGAACAGGGCTGGCCATAGGAACGCATGAGATCATGTTTTGCAGCGGCGATAAGGGAGACGTATTCAGTAAAGGAGAAGAATTGAATGTGGCTATCAGCAACACTACTGATGCCCTCAAAAAAGAAACGCTGACAAGTGAAAGGAAAATGCTGATGAATACGCACCCGGGGTTCACCAAAGAAGTGCTGTTGTACAACACTGTTTCCGGCAGGTGGAAAACCATTACTCCTTTTCCTATGGAAGGCCCGGTTACCACTACTGCGTTACTGTGGAACGGAACGGTTATCATTCCTTCGGGAGAAATAAAAGCGGGTGTGCGTACACCGGTGATCATATCGGGTAAATTATTTTTTAACTGATCTGTATATTATGGCCACTAAAGGAAGTTATCGTTGGGTAGTAGTAGGACTGCTATGGGTAGTAGCCCTGCTGAATTATATGGACCGGCAGATGTTGTCTACCATGAAACCCGCTATGCAGGCGGATATCGCATCGTTACAATCCGCCGCCAATTTTGGTTACCTGATGGCCATTTTCCTGTGGATCTATGGATTTATGAGCCCGTTATCCGGCATTATTGCAGACAGGCTTAACCGGAAATGGCTGATTGTATGCAGCCTGTTTGTATGGTCCGGCGTAACCTTTGCAATGGGTTACGCTACTACGTTTCAGCAGCTGTATTGGCTACGCGCTGTGATGGGAGTAAGCGAGGCGTTGTATATACCTGCGGGTCTTTCGCTTATTGCAGATTATCATACGTCTTCTACCCGGTCTCTGGCCGTAGGTATTCATATGACCGGGTTGTACATGGGGCAGGCCCTGGGTGGTTTTGGCGCTACTATCGCTGCCAGGTTTTCCTGGCATTCAACCTTTCACTCCTTTGGCATAGCAGGCATTGTGTACTCGCTGGTACTGATAGCCTTCCTGCGCGAAACCGTGAAAACCCCGGTGGAAGCGAAAGAAAAGCCGCCTTTTTTGAAAGGGCTTGGTTTGCTGCTAACGAATATTTCTTTTTGGATACTGCTGTTTTATTTTGCTATTCCGAGTTTTCCGGGCTGGGGAATTAAGAACTGGTTACCTACTTTATTTTCTGAAAGTTTACAGATAGATATGTCGGCCGCAGGCCCTTTATCTACCATTACTATCGCGGCGTCCTCCTTTTTTGGTGTGATCTTCGGAGGCATATTATCAGACAAATGGGTCCAGTACCATACAAAGGGCAGGATCTATACCAGCGCCATCGGGTTATCGCTGACCATACCTGCGTTATTACTGATAGGAATAGGACACAGCCTGGTGCATGTAATGGGAGCGGCCATTTTATTTGGCGTTGGCTTTGGTATGTTCGACGGCAACAATATGCCTATCCTTTGCCAGTTTGTACCATCCGGTTACCGTGCTACGGCATATGGTATCCTGAACATGTCGGGCGTATTTGCCGGCGCTATCATTACTGATCTCCTTGGACGTTCCACAGATGCAGGCAACCTGGGGCAAAGCTTTGCTATGCTGGCGGGAATTGTACTGGTTGCTATTATTATTCAACTGAGCTTTTTACGTCCGAAAGCAAATGATATTGACCTGGTAAATAATAAATGATGATGATTAAAAAGATAATAATAACGTTCCTGCTGATGTGCCCTTGCATTGCATACGCACAACAAAAAGAAGTACCTGTTTTTGTTTCAGGAACAGACGGCTATAAATCATTCCGCATACCGGCTATCATTGCATTGCCGGATGGCGACCTGCTGGCCTTTGCAGAAGGCCGCGTAAACGGCGGCGATGATTTCGGGGATATTGATATGGTGATGAAACGCAGCAACGACAAAGGTAAAACCTGGTCGCCCATGCAGGTAGTGGCAGGGGGCGATAACCTGCAACTCTCCAACCCCGCGCCGGTAGTAGATCTTACCGACCCGGCTTATCCGAAGGGAAGGATCTTTCTTTTTTATAACACCGGCACTCACCGGGAAAAAGATATTATCAGGGGAGTAGGAATAAAGCATTGCTATTATATCACCTCCACAGATGGGGGCCATACCTGGGCAGCGCCGGTGGATATTACACTGCAGGTACATCGTCCCAAACAGCCGGAAACAGACCCTGCGTTTAATTTTGCGGAAGACTGGCGCTACTACGCCAATACGCCGGGGCATGCCATGCAGTTTTCCCGGGGAACTTTTAAGGGAAGGATCTTTATTGCTGCCAATCATACGGCGGGTAAGGCATTGCCCGGTGCACGCCATTACGTGGCACATGGCTACTACACGGATGATCATGGTAAAACATTCCATTTAGGCAACAGCATTGACTTGCCCGGCAGCAACGAATCCATGGCGGTGCAGCTTTCAGGCAACAGGCTCATGATGAACAGCCGCAACCAGGCAAAAGATGTGAGGGAGCGGATTGTATCCATCAGCAGCGATGGCGGCGCCACCTGGGATACTACTTATTTTGACCAACAGTTGCCAGATGCCGTATGCCAGGGTAGCATACTGGATGTAGGTACCTTTAAAGGGAAAAATATTATTGCCTTTTGTAACGCGGCTGATTCACTGGAAAGGGATAACCTTACACTCCGCATCAGTGTTGATGATGGGCGTACCTGGAAGAAAAGCTATGTGATCTATAAAGGCAATGGTTCAAAGAAAGCAGGTTATGCCTATGCTGCCTACTCTGATATTGTGCAGGCAGGCCGGAAGAAAACCGGTGTGCTGTATGAAAAAGACCACTATTCTTCCATTGTATTTACGGTGGTGAACTGGAAGTAAACCGTATTGCGGAGGCTGTCGCAAATAGTACACTATTTTGTCGGATATGGCCATGCAGGGTATGAAATACTCGTGCTATGTTTGCATTAACAACAACGGTTAACATTTAAATCTTAAAAAAATGCAAACAACTAATAACGCCACTAAGATCACAGTAACTGCAACTATCAACGCACCCGTAGCAAAAGTTTGGGAGCTCTGGAATGCGCCGGAGCATATTGTAAAATGGAATACTGCTTCCGACGACTGGCACAGCCCAAGATCAGTAAATGACCTGCGCCCGGGCGGCAAGTTCGAAACACGTATGGAAGCTAAAGATGGCAGCTTTGGTTTTGATTTCGGCGGTGTATATGACGAAGTGGAAGAACACGAACTCATTGCCTATACTATGGGTGATGGCAGAACTGTACGGGTTATTTTTTCCGCTTCAGGCGACACTACCGCTGTTACAGAAACTTTTGATGCGGAAGATACGCATAGCATAGAAATGCAACAGGGAGGCTGGCAGGCTATCCTGGATAATTTCAAAAAATATACAGAAGCATTGGCTCGTTAATCCGCATCACTCTATTCATTCTGCAAGATATTCCGCCGCATGGATCGCCTGATCTGTGCGGTTTTTTTGCGGGTACTGTTGAGGGATTTCTTCTTTTATATGAGGCGGATGTTATACTTTCATACTGGTTAT
>NZ_DATMTE010000085.1:0-5208 GCF_035564935.1 Chitinophaga sp.
TTCGGATTTCGGGATTTTGGCTTTTTTTGACAAAAATCATAAAAATTCCAAAATCCCTGTACCGCCATATTTATTATAATACCTCAGGAGCGAGGGAGATAATTTTCATATATCCCTTGTCTCTCAGCTCACGTGCAACCGGACCGAAAATACGGGTACCGCGAGGTTCGTCTGAGTTATTGAGCAGTACAACCGCGTTATCATCGAAACGGATATAAGAACCGTCTTTACGACGTAATTTGTTCTTAGTTCTTACGATTACAGCTTTGGTCACCATACCTTTCTTCACACCACCGCCGGGCATTGCATCCTTAACGGTTACTACAATCTTATCGCCTACGGCTGCGTAGTCCTGACCGGAGTTACCTAATACGCGGATGCACAATACTTCTTTGGCACCGCTGTTATCAGCTACACTCAGTCTTGATTCTTGTTGTATCATCGAAATGAGATTTGATATTGTTTAGTCAGCGGCTGGCACCGGGGTAGCCGGCAGCAGCTTGAAACAAATAAATAATTATTTTACTTTAGCGATTACTTCTACCAGTCTCCAGCATTTGTTCTTGCTCAGAGGGCGGGTTTCAGCGATTCTAACGGTATCGCCGATGCTGCACTCGTTCTTGTCGTCATGCGCCATGAACTTGGTAGTTTTTTTCACGAATTTACCATAGATCGGGTGTTTTACCTTACGCTCCACCTTAACGGTAATGGTTTTATCCATTTTGTTGCTGGCAACCACACCAATCCTGGTTTTTCTTAATTTTCTTTCGGTCGTCATTGTTGAAAGTTATTTAACCCTCCGGTGAGGAGGTCATAAATTGTTATACTAATGCTATGTCAGCAGCCCCGGGTGTACCGGGACTGAAGATTTAGAAGCCCAGTTGTCTTTTACGCAGTTCGGTGTTCATCCGAGCGATATCGCGTCTTACGGCGCGGATGCTCATTGGATTTTCGATTGGCGTAATTGCGTGACCAAAGGTCATTTTTTTCAAGCGGAGTTCTTCTGCAGAGATCTTCTCTTTCAGATCCTGTTCGCTCAGGCCTTTCAGTTCCAGCTTTTCTTTTGCCATTGTATTGAGTTTGATTCGGTTAGCTGCCGGAGCAGTGTTACCGGATTTTAGTTATTGTGTACCTGTAATTAAGCTACGAAGTCGCGGCTGGTTACAAATTTTACTTTGATGGGCAGTTTTTGTGCTGCGAGTTCCATTGCTTCTTTTGCTACCTGTAAGGGAACGCCATCAGCTTCAAATAAAATTCTACCTGGCTTTACAACTGCTGCCCAATGGTCAGGAGCACCTTTACCTTTACCCATCCTCACTTCCAAAGGCTTAGCAGTGATAGGTTTGTCAGGGAATATGCGGATCCATACGTTACCTTCACGTTTCATGTGCCTTGTCAGCGCCACACGTGCAGCTTCGATCTGCCTGTCGGTGATCCACTTAGGTTCTAATGCTTTAAGACCGAAAGTACCAAAGGAGAGGGTAGCGCCTCTTTTAGCGTTCCCTTTGATGCGGCCTTTGTGCATCTTCCTGTGTTTCGTTCTTTTTGGCTGTAACATCGTCTATGTTGTTAATGTTAATAGTAATTGTTAATGTCTGCTGAACCGCCAGATACTATCTGCGGCCACCGCCACGGTGTTCTCCACCGCCTCTTCTATCACCACCACCGCGGTTGTCTCTGCGTTCACCGTGATGTTCTCTTCTTTCGCCGCCATGACCAGTGCCACGGTTATCACCTTCCTTACCGGTTAAAACGTTCGGGTTGAGATCGCGTTTACCCAGTACTTCACCTTTACAGATCCATACTTTGATACCGATTTTACCATAAACGGTTAAAGCGAACAGGGAAGCGTAATCGATGTCCATACGGAAAGTATGCAAAGGCACGCGACCTTGTTTCATTTCTTCGGAGCGGGCAATTTCAGCACCACCTAAACGGCCGCTGATCTTAACCTTGATACCTTCGGCACCCATTCTCAGAGCGGTAGCAATCGCCATTTTGATAGCACGTTTGTAGTTGATACGGCTTTCAATCTGTTTTGCGATTGTTTCAGCAACGATGTTAGCATCCATTTCAGGACGACGGATCTCCAGGATGTTGATCTGTACATCTTCTTTGCCTGTCAGCTTCTTCAGCTCTTCTTTGATGCGATCAACTTCGTTACCGCCTTTACCAATGATGATACCAGGCTTAGAAGTATGAACAGTGATGATTAACTTACCTAAAGTTCTTTCAATCACAACTCTTGAGATGCCACCTTTGTTGATACGGGCATTCAGATAAGTTCTGATCTTGTTATCTTCGATCAGTTTGGTCGCAAAATCTTTTTTGCTGCCATACCAATTAGAGTCCCATCCTCTGATGATACCTAACCTGTTACCAATAGGATTTGTTTTCTGACCCATGTTCTGGTTATTTGTCTATTAGTTTAATAGTTTTGTTTCTGTTTCGTTTCCGGTTTGCACTGAATTACTGTGCTTTACCATCCACTACAATCGTTACGTGGTTACTTCTCTTGCGGATACGGTAACCCCTTCCCTGTGGAGCCGGGCGCATTCTTTTCAGTGTGCGGCCGCCATCAACAAAAACGGTTTTTACGATCAGGTTAGCATCTTCTACCCTTGCACCTTCGTTCTTCACTTTCCAGTTTGCGATAGCAGATATCAGCAACTTCTCTAAAGGTACGCTTGGGTGTTTCGGATGGAATTTCAAAATATTCAAAGCCTTTTCCACATCCAGTCCACGGATTAAGTCCGCGAGCAAACGCATTTTGCGGGGAGATGTAGGATTATTATTCAGCTTAGCTACTGCTTCCATTGTTATTAATTTCTTTTATTATTTAATGTCTGATGTCTGGTGTTTGATGTTCCGGTTTGAAACCAATACTTCAAACCTCAAACCTCAGACTATAATTTACATTTTCTTGTTAACGTGTCCTCTGAAGTTACGTGTAGGTGCAAATTCGCCCAGTTTATGACCAACCATAAATTCCGTTACATAAACAGGAATAAATTTGTTGCCATTGTGAACGGCGAAAGTGTGACCAACGAAATCAGGCGTGATAGTAGAACGACGGCTCCAGGTCTTGATAACAGAACGCTTGGTACCGGTATTCATCTTTTCAACTTTTGTTTCTAATTTCAGGTCTACGTAAGGACCTTTTTTTATGGAACGAGCCATGTCTTACTGATTTATGATTTTTCAAACCCGGGATCCGGTATTGCTACCGGAACCCTGATTCAGAAATATTATAATTTTTTACCGTTTTTTCTGCTAATGATCAGCTTATCAGAACTCTTATGCGGCTTTCTGGTTTTCAGACCTTTCGCATATTTACCAGTTCTTGATCTTGGATGGCCTCCGGAAGATTTACCTTCACCACCACCCATCGGGTGATCTACAGGGTTCATAGCCACACCACGGTTGCGGGGGCGGATACCTCTCCAACGGTTAGCACCTGCTTTACCGATGGATTGCAGGGCGTGGTCGGAGTTAGAAACAGTACCAACGGTTGCTTTACAAGTACTTAATACTTTGCGGAGCTCGCCGGAAGGCATTTTCAGTACGGCATATTTCTCTTCCTTGTTGGACAGCTGTGCATAAGCGCCGGCGCTTCTTGCGATAGCACCACCTTTACCAGGCTGCAGCTCGATGTTGTGTACCACAGTACCCAATGGCATATTTTTCAGCGGTAAAGCGTTACCTACTTCAGGAGCTACATCGGCGCCGCTGATAACGGTACCGCCTACCTGTAAGCCCTGTGGAGCAATGATGTAACGTTTTTCACCATCTGCATAACTTACCAGTGCGATGAATGCGCTACGGTTAGGATCATATTCGATCGTTTTAACAGTAGCAGGAACATTCTCTTTATCACGTTTGAAATCAATTACACGGTATTGTTTCTTGTGACCACCACCTATGTAGCGCATAGACATTCTGCCTTGCGCATTTCTACCGCCGGTCCTTTTGATAGGCTCCAGCAGGCTTTTTTCAGGGGTATCCGATGTCAGCTCAGCGTAAGCGTTGCCTATTTTCCAGCGGGTACCGGCCGTCATTGGTTTGAACTTCTTCAGTGCCATTACTTCCTAAAAAGTTAAATGTTGTTATTAAATATAAATAGTGATCTGTATATACATCCACATCCCGGCTGTTCAGGCCGGAACGGCACTACATGTTAGCATACAGATCTATAGTTTCACCAGCTGCAATGGTAATGATCGCCTTTTTGTAGGACGGTTTTTTACCTGCGATGAAACCGGCTTTAGTAAAGCGGAATTTAGCTTTACCTGGCATTACAGCAGTATTTACATCTGCTACGGTTACACCGTAAAACTCTTCCACTGCTTTTTTGATCTCCAGTTTGTTGGCTTTTTTGTCAACAATGAAGTAGTAGCGGTTGAATTTTTCGGTTGCTTTGTTAACCTTTTCGGATACCACCGGTTTGATTAAAACGTCAGAAAGTTTCATCTTCTTTATAGCATTAAGCTGTTGGTGTTACCCGCCAGCTGTTATTGAATTGGTTTTGACATCCTTAAGCTTCAGCAGGCTCTTCAGTGAAGATTTTTGCAGCGCTTTCTGTGAACACGATATAATTGCTGTTCATGATGTCGTAAGTGTTGATATCACTCAGAACAGTACCGTCTACAGTCGGGATGTTTCTTAAAGACAGGTAAACATTGTCATTGTGCTCAGGCGTGATGAAAATAGTCTTTCTGCCTTCCACATTGATGTTCAGATTCTTCAGGAAACCAACGAATTGTTTGGTTTTTGGTGTTTCGAGCTGCAGATCTTCAACGATAATGATGCTGTTTTCTTTAGCTTTTACTGACAGGGCGGAGATCTTTGCGAGATCTTTCACTTTCCTGTTCAGTTTGAAACCCCAACCGTGCGGTTTTGGTCCGAAGATGGTACCACCACCTTTATACAATGGGTTACGGATGTTACCTTTACGGGCTCCACCGGTACCTTTTTGTTTGTGCAGTTTACGGGAAGCACCTTTTACTTCAGCTCTGGTTTTTACCTTATGGGTACCCTGACGCTGAGCAGCCAGGTATTGTTTAACAGCCAGGTAGATGACGTGGTTGTTAGGTTCAACACCAAAGATCTCCTCAGGAAGTTCAATAGACCTTCCGGTTTTCTTACCTTCTATATTTAAAATATCGATTTGCATATTACTTCTGGATTAAAACGATTGAACCAATGTGG
>NZ_DATMTE010000086.1:0-3552 GCF_035564935.1 Chitinophaga sp.
ATCCGGCGATGTGCCGGTTAGTACTTGAACCAGTTTCCCCCACCCTTCTTTTCCATTCTTCTTCATCTGATTATTCCAATAGTTGTTAGCACCAACTATTAATGTGATTGCATCCCGATTACTTTTTTACCGGTGTTCCGGTAACGGCATGCTATGCTCAAAATGAAAATCTATTTCTCAAAAATTTGTCGCCCGTATCAATTCAACACTATTAAGATCAATCATTTACACATTATAATACAAATATAGTCAATAATTATTACAGTGGCACATTTTTGTAACATTTTTAAACCCAACTAATGTTATTATATAATCACCGCGTTATCGGGATAATCCGTAAATCGCTAAAACTAACCCAACAGGATATGGCTAATATGCTGGGGGTATCGCGCGCCTGCTTTATTACATATGAGAATGGGAGATCGAAAGGAATACGTGATTTCTTTTTTGAGAGAATGATCGCACAATTCGGGATTGATCTTCGTTCTACTGCAGATCCACACTGTATCACGTTTGTGGACGGTACCAGGCTTCCACCACCGGTATATCAATATCTACGTACGCTGGAACTGAAAGAAACATAAAAAGAAAGGAGCCAATGGCTCCTTTTTTAGTATTAAGGTGAGTTGACCGGTATTATCAGTTGATATTTTCAATGATACCTGCAATGCCTTGTCCCCCGCCCACACAGGCGGTAACAATGCCATACTTCTTATTTAATCTTTTTAAATCGCCCAGTAACTGTACAGTTAATTTGGCGCCTGTACATCCCAGCGGATGGCCTAAGGCAATGGCACCGCCATTGATATTTACGATGTCCGGATTGATGCCCAGTTCACGGATAACGGCAATAGACTGTGAAGCAAAAGCTTCGTTCAGTTCTACCAGGTCGATATCCTGCAATGATTTACCGGTACGTTGTAACACTTTTGGAACTGCAGCTACAGGCCCTACTCCCATGATCCGGGGATGCACCCCTGCGGAAACACATCCCACCAAACGCCCTATAGGCTTCAATCCCAGCTCATTCACCATCCGCTCGCTCATTACTACTACGAAAGCGGCGCCATCGGAAGTTTGGGAAGAATTACCTGCTGTAACGGACCCACCGGCAGCGAAAACAGGCTTCAGCTTTGCCAGCGCTTCCAGCGAAGTGTCTGCACGCGGGCCTTCATCCGTATCAACTACATAGGAACGTTTTTGCTTTTTGCCTTTTTCATCTACATATACTTCTTCCACAGAAACGGGTAATATGCCCGGTTTGAAATAGCCGTTCTGAATAGCGTTCAACGCTTTTTGATGTGATTTATAAGAGAACTCATCCTGGTCCTGGCGGCTTACCTTAAATTCATTAGCCACTGCTTCAGCGGTGAGTCCCATACCGATATAATAATCAGGATTAGTGCTGGCCACCGTATAGTTGGGTACTGTTTTCCAACCCGCTACCGGCACCAGGCTCATACTTTCGGTACCTCCGGCAATAATACAATCGGCCATCCCGGTTTGTATTTTGGCGGTGGCAATAGCGATTGTTTCCAGGCCGGAAGCGCAGTAACGGTTCACCGTCATTCCCGGCACATCAATACCCAAAGCCCTTACAGAAATCATACGGCCAATCTGTAAACCCTGTTCTGCCTCGGGCACCGCATTTCCTACAATCAGATCGTCGACCCGCTTAGGATCCAGCTGGGGCAAGGATTTCAGCAACCCGGTGATAACATCTACAGCCAGGTCATCCGGCCTGTAAAAGCGAAATCCCCCTCTTTTGGATTTTCCCACCGCAGTGCGGTAGCCGGCAACTATATACGCTTCTTGCATGAAAAAAAATTTATAATGAGCTAACGGTTAGATTATCAACATAATGGATATTTATCCACATTTCGACCTTCTTCTCAAATTTAATTAAATAAAGTACACAAATATTCAGAAGATCCGTTAAATTTGCGCTCACGTTTTTTAACAAAGACGGTGGAAAGACTCCCTAGCTCAGTTGGTTAGAGCTACTGACTCTTAATCAGTAGGTCCTGGGTTCGAGCCCCAGGGGGGTCACAAATAACTTTCAAAGCCTGCGCTGGTCGCAGGCTTTATTTTTTATTTATTCCGCCGCAGCCTGCAAATTTCAAATCAGGATAAGGTAAATTTCAATAGAGCATCGTAACATTATACCTCAACTGTTTGGTCAGTTGATATTGATTTACGCTTTAAAGTAATCACCGCCACCTCCGGCCACATACCAATTCTACCTTTCAGACCCAGAAAGCCGAACCCGCGGTTGACATACAGAAAACGCCCTTTGTTCTGATAAAGTCCAACCCATTGTTTGTAAACGTACTTGATAGGGCTCCACTTAAAACCAAACAACTCGATGCCGAACTGCATGCCATGTGTATGCCCTGATAATGTAAGATGAATGTGCTGATGATGCTCGAGCGTTACGCCTTCCCAATGCGAGGGATCATGTGACATCAGCACCTTAAAAGCGTTATCAGGAACGCCAACAGCCGCTTTCTTTAAATCCCCGTATTGATGGAAGCCACCCTTGCCCCAGTTTTCTACACCTAACAGGGTAATGGACTGTCCATCTTTTTGAAGAGAGATGGCTTCATCGAGCAATAACCGAAAACCAATTTCAGCGTGTACCTGTTTTAGCCGGGTCAGATTGGCTGCTTTGGCCCCGGGCGTTTCCCATTGAATGTAATCACCATAATCATGGTTCCCCAGCACCGAGAACTTTCCCATCGGTGCTTTCAACGCTGCAAAGGCAGGTATCCACCTGGTCATTTCTGATGCCTGGTTATTAACCAGGTCACCAGTAAACAAAATAACATCACTGCCTTGTGCATTGACCAGGTCCAATCCCTTTTTTACTCCGGCAGCGTTGGTAAAGCTACCGGAATGAATGTCTGTTATTTGTGTTATAGTAAAACCATCAAAAGCTTCAGGCAAATCCGGGAAATAGATTGTTTCACGTCTTACACGGTAAAAGTGTCTCCCGCGTGTAATGCCGAACAACACAATGAGGAACAGTATAGCAGCTGTGACCAAAGTTAGCTCGCTTACCCAAAATGTTCTCGGCGGAAACCCGCGAAACACCCTGGCAATATCTTCAATAATTAAAAAAGGTAGCGAAAATAAACGGGGAATAAAAGCCAGCAGCATCAGTCCCATCAGCCAGGCAATTAATGTTTGCTGTGAGCGTGAGCCACGTCGTCCAAAAATTACGGCAACTATGCCACTTATCAGCAGCAAATCGATGAGCCAATAACACCATAGCAGCGCACTGGAATTTACGAGCGTTTGTATAGCCTGATAAAAATACAGATCGGCACCGAGCCAGAGCAGAATAATCAGCGGGAGTCTTTTTGCCATTTATTTATATAAATAGATATGTTAAGTATGTGTTCTCTATAGATGACGATTGAATCGTGCAGATATTTTAAAAGAAGGAGAAAATACTAACTGCTTCCACCCGTAATACTATGCTGATTATGAAGAAGTGCCCACAGGATACTGTGCTTGATGTTCAAATTCGGGAGATTGATATATAGGGGC